>JAEXXN010000154.1 GCA_023405875.1 Bacillota bacterium
TAGTAAGGGCAGGAGGGAAGCTTTCCATAGCCGTAGACGGCAGCGCAAGCAATGACGGCTCCAATATGTGGGAGGAAGTAAGGCGTGCATACCTTTTGAACCATCTGAAGTATGGGACTGAAGGGCTGACCGCCTATGAGATATTGAAGGTGGCAACCAGAGGCGGCGCAGATGTTTTGGGCCGTGACGACACAGGCAGATTGGATGCAGGCAAGGCAGCGGATATAGTCCTGTTCGACCTGAAGGGCATTGAGTATGCAGGCTGCCATGATCCGCTGGTATCCCTGGTATGCCTTGGGAATTCAAGTGTGGTCGACATGACCATAGTTAACGGCAGAATCGTTGTCAAGGATGGAAAGCTGACAACTATTGATACTGATAAAGTGGGTGCGGAAGCCCATAAAACCGCTGTAGAAATTGTAAAACTTCAGAGAAATAGACAATAGGAGGGAAAATCAATGATATTAATTGGAAACGGAAAAGTCATTACTCGTGATACAGATATGCCGATAATCGAAAACGGATGTGTTGCCATTGAAGGCAATAAAATAGTAGCGGTGGGAACAACACAGGGACTGAAGGAAAAATATAACCAGGCCAGGTTTATAGATGCCAGGGGCAGGCTTATAATGCCGGGCTTCATCAACACCCACATGCATTACTACAGCACCTTTGCAAGGGGAATGTCAAACGACAGCCCTCCGGCGATGAAGTTTTCGGATATACTGAAGGGCTTGTGGTGGAGGCTGGACAAAGTACTTACCCTTGAGGACGTATATTACAGTGCAATAGGACCTATGATCGATCAGGTGAAGAATGGCGTGACCACGGTATTCGACCATCATGCAAGCCCCTATGCCATAAAGGGCAGCCTGTTCAAGCTCGCAGAAGCGGCTGAGCATATAGGAGTCCGCAGCAACCTGTGCTATGAGACCTCAGACCGTGACGGAGAGAAGCTTGCGGAGGAAGGCATAGCTGAGAATGCCGAATTTATAAAATACTGCAACGGCAAGAAGGATGACATGCTGAAGGGCATGTTCGGACTTCATGCTTCCATGACAGTTTCCGATAAGACCCTGGATAAATGCCTGGATGCCATAAGCGGCCTGGATGCAGGCTTCCACGTGCACTGTGCCGAAGGGATCGAAGATGTTGAGGATTCGAGAGCAAAATACGGCAAGGGTGTAATAGAAAGATGGAATGACGCAGGAGTACTTGGCGGCAAGACCATAGCAGTCCACTGCATCCATATATCCGAAAAGGAAATGGATATGCTGAAGGAAAAGGATGCAATAGTAGTCCACAATCCTGAGTCCAATATGGGAAATGCCGTAGGAGCTTCACCGGTGCTGGAAATGTTCGGCAAGGGTATTCTCCTTGGTCTGGGAACCGACGGTTATACTGCCGACATGACGGAATCCTACAAGGTCGGGAATATAATCCACAAGCATGTCAAGCAGGATTCCAAGGTAGCCTGGGGCGAGATTCCTGAGATGCTGTTTGTCAACAACAGGAAAATTACTGAAAGATTCATAGACGGACAGGTAGGCATCCTGAAGGAAGGCGCCCTGGCTGACGTGATCGTTGTTGATTATAATCCTCCTACACCTATAAACGCAGGAAATATTAACGGGCATCTGCTTTTCGGCATTAACGGACGGCATGTTGACACGACAATAGTCAACGGCAAGGTGGTAATGGAAGACAGGAAGCTCGTAAATATCGACGAAGAGAGAATGATGGCCAGAAGCCGCGAATTGGCTGCCGCTGCTTGGAAACGCTTTTAAAAATACGAAAATCTGTTTTTATAGAGGGTGAGTAGATGGCTTTTGAGGTAGTTGGGAAAAGTGAGACCAGAAAAGATGCAGTTGCCAAGGTAACTGGAAAAGCAAAATATGCAGATGATTTCTTTGAAAGGGATATGCTTGTGGGCAAGGTTCTGAGAAGCCCTTATGCCCATGCAAATATCAGGAGCATCGATGTGAGCAGGGCAAAGGCTTTGCCCGGAGTTGAGGCTGTGATCACCGGTAAGGATCTGCCTGGGATAAAATATGCAACAGCAGGCCATCCATGGGCCCTGGAGGTAGAGCATAGAGACGTGGCGGACCGGCTTATGCTTGCCGATAAGGTGCGTTATTGGGGCGAAGGCGTAGCGGCAGTGGTAGCTATGGATTCGCTGACAGCGGAAAAAGCCCTCAAGCTTATCAAAGTGGAATATGAGGAGCTCCCAATAGTACTGGACCCTGAGGAAGCGATGCTGCCTGGTGCACCGGTGATCCATGAGGATAAGCCTGACAACATCATAAGCTCTTTCGGAGAAACGATCGGAAATGTGGAAGAGGATTTTGCAAAAGCCGACTATATTTTTGAGGGCGATTACGAAACCAGCATTGTCCAGCACAGCCATATGGAGATTCAATCCGCATATGCTTATGTCGACACCGATGACCGTATTGTAATCGTATCTTCCACCCAGATTCCGCATATAGTAAGACGTATAGTGGGGCAGGCCCTGGGGCTGTCCTGGGGCAGGATACGGGTCATAAAGCCGTATATCGGAGGAGGCTTCGGAAACAAACAGGATGTAATCATAGAGCCTCTCACAGCAGCCATGTCCCTTGCGGTGAAAGGAAGACCGGTGCGCTATGCCTTAACCAGGGAAGAGTGCTTTATTGATACAAGGACCCGTCATGCAATGAAATTCCATATGAAGACGGGAGTAACAAAAGAAGGAAAGCTTCTTGGAATCAATATCAAGGTGGTCAGCAACAACGGGGCTTATGCTTCCCACGGGCACACAATAGCAATGAGCGCCGGCGGAAAGTTCAGGCTGCTTTATGATTTCAATTCCATCAAATATGAGCCGGTAACGGTATATACAAACCTCCCTGCGGCAGGCGCCATGAGAGGCTATGGCTGCCCCCAGGTGTTCTTTGCCCTTGACAGCCACATAGAGGATATAGCCCGGGAAATGAAGCTGGATTCCATTGAATTCAGGCGGCAGAACCTTATAAGCCAGGGCAAGGTGGACCCCGATTCAGATATTGTGGTAAGATCCTTCGGTCTTAATGAATGTATAGAAAAAGGCAGACAATTGATCAAGTGGGATGAAAAGCTGAAAAAATACAAGGACCAGAAGGGAATAAAAAGAAGAGGCCTGGGAATGTCGTGCTTCAGCTATGCTACAGGAACCTATCCCCACGGCTTTGAGATCGCAGGAGCCAGGATAGTGATGAACCAGGACGGCTCAATACAGCTACAGATAGGTGCAACAGAGATCGGACAGGGGAGCGACACCGTACTGTCCCAGATAGCTGCGGAAGTCCTGGGTCTGCCTATTGACATGGTTCATGTAATCTCACAGCAGGATACGGATATAACTCCCTTTGATACAGGAGCTTACGCATCACGGCAGACCTTTGTCTCAGGTGCCGCTGTGAAAAAGGCGGCCAAGGAAGCCAGGCGGAAGGTTCTGGAGCTCGCTGCCGGAAAAGTCGGATTAAATGCCGATGAACTGGATATAAAGGATGCAAGGATAATAGAAAAGAAACTGGGAAGAGAGATCTGCACCCTGGAGGATATAGCTATGGAATCCTACTATGACAAGGTAAATGCCGCACCGATCACCAGTGAGGTTTCGGAGAACTGCAGGGTGAATGCAATGGCATACGGTGTTACCTTTGCAGAGGTCGAGGTCGACATGGAGACCGGAAAGATAGAGGTAGCGGAGATATACAATGTTCATGACTCGGGAGTCATAGTGAATCCTTTGCTTGCAGAGGGGCAGGTCCAGGGCGGTGTCAGCATGAGCCTGGGTTATGCATTGTCGGAGCAGTTGCTGTTTGACCGGAAGACGGGCAAACCGCTTAATAATAATTTCCTGGACTATAAGCTGCAGACAATAATGGACACTCCTGAGATAGGAGCCGCTTTTGTTGAGCTTCCTGATCCGGCAGGTTCAGTCGGTCAGAAATCCCTGGGTGAGAATACTACCATCTCCCCGGCGCCCGCAATCAGGAATGCGGTGTTGGATGCAACAGGCATCGCCTTCGGCAAAATACCTTTGACTCCACAGTCGGTTTTTGAAAAAATGAAGGAAAGCGGATTGTTTTAGGAAGGAGGTAGGGTAATGTTTGACATAGTTAATATAGAAAAGCCTGAAACTCTTGACGAGGCTCTGAAAATGCTTTCTGATAATCCAAGGCTGAAAATCATTGCGGGCGGTACAGATGTGCTGATACG
>JAEXXN010000195.1 GCA_023405875.1 Bacillota bacterium
GTGATGAGGTCTGTATCGTCAGTATGGACAGGGTTCTTGAATTATTGGAATATCTGGACCTGGGGTATTACGATATTGAAATGCATATAAACGGACGAAAAGCAGAGCTTGAGGACAAAATACAAAATGGTGATTATATTACCTATGAAATATTGGAGAAGGTAAGGGAGGACAATGTAAAAACGGCTGATGAACCGGTAAATTTCGTGAATGTGATGTTGAACGGAAAACCGACGGTGCTTAAAACCAACAAATCCAGCTGCCTATTTGTGGATGTGCTCAATAATATTGATCTGGATGTCAGACGGGTAAAGGGAACAATTACCATGCTCCTGAACGGGAACAAAGCAAATTTTACCGACGTCATAAATGAAGGGGATAAAATCGAGCTGTATTGGGAAGAAAAATAAGGCCTATGATTTTTTTCTGGAATTAAAGAGCAGGAGA
Organism: Bacillota bacterium; assembly: GCA_023405875.1. GTDB lineage: Bacteria > Bacillota > Clostridia > Lutisporales > Lutisporaceae > BRH-c25. Next base: position 448 of record JAEXXN010000195.1, read on the forward strand.
AATGTATATAATATAGTAGGCCTTAGTACAAGTGTTTTTGTCGGCATATGGTAAGGTTGTTTTTTAATGTATAGTGTGGGAGGTTATGTATGAGCAAGATTACCAAAATAGGCATCGGAATTATTATAGTCTTATTTGTTGCAGCATTAGGTTTGAGTATCAAAATGGTAAGCGGGGATAAGATCCATACAAACATAACTGTAAAGGATGTAGACCTTGGCGGGCTTACATATTCTCAGGCAGAAAGCGTTTTAAAGGAGAAATTTGAGCCGGCCATTGACAATTCTTCTATTGCAATAAACTTCGGGAAGAATACCTGGAAGCTGAGCTACAGGGATGTGAATTTCCAATATGAATATGAGGACGCTGTGACAAAGGCTTATGATATAGGGCACAAGGGCAGCTTCTTCAAGAAACTGACCGATGTGATATCCTCGCAGCTTGAGAGGAAAGATATCAGCCTCAATTATTCATATGACACAGAGTATATAAAAAGCAAGCTTGAAGCTATTTCAAAAGAAATAGATCAGGAAGCAAAGGATGCAACAATAGCACTGAAGGATAAGGTTTTTGTCATTACCGACGAGGTTGAGGGCAAGAAGCTGGACATCGACAGCTCCTATGACCTGATCAGGGAACAGTTTGAGAAGCAGGAAGCTGCCAGCGTCGAGCTGGTGGTTGATGTTACCCGGCCGGAAATAAAAAGGGCAGACCTGGAGAATATAAAGGACAATCTCGGGGAATATTCAACCAAGTTCAATGCTGCAGACGTTGACAGGACACATAATATCAAAATCGCTACAAGCAGTGCTTCGGGGATATTGATTAAGCCGGGAGAAGTATATTCGGTAGACAGGATCGTTGGCCCCAGGCTTGCAAAATATGGCTACAAGGAAGCCAATGTAATTATCAACAACGAGTTGGTCCCGGGGATAGGAGGAGGAGTATGCCAGGTTTCCTCCACCATGTATAATGCCGCACTGCTTTCAAACATGAAAATTGTTGAGCGGAAGAACCATTCCCTGCCGTCAAGCTATATACCTATGGGGCGGGATGCTACTATATCGGAAGGCTATATAGATCTGAAATTCCAGAATACCACCCAATACCCGATATATATCCACGGGGAGGTTAACGGAAGCTGGGTGAAATTCAGCATATACGGACGAAATGATAATCCGGGCAGAGCAGTTAAGATCAAAACTGAGGTTGTGAAAAAAACAGATCCTCAGATAAAGATAATAGAGGACCCCACGCTGCCTGTAGGTACTGAAGTAGAGGAAAAAAAGGCATACACAGGCTACGTTGTAAGAAGCTACAGGATAGTAACGGAGAACGGAGTGGAGGTCTCCAGTGAGGAGTTGCCCCAAAGTGTTTACAGGGTTGTAAACGGGGTCAAAAAAGTAGGCACCATGCAGGTTGAGACGCCTCCAACTGAGATGGGAGGGCCTGGACCAGGGGAGGAAGGCCCGGCAATACCGCTACAGTAAAAAAGAAATTTTTTATTGATTTACAATAATATTAAATATATCATAATATATGTACGATATAATATATGTACGATATAATATATGTACGATATTTGTCCTGGAATGAAGCGGCAGGGCATAAAACACTCAGACTGGAGAATTACGCAATGAATAATGCACTATATGAAAAAAAGGTAACCTGCCCTATATGCGGGAAGGAGTTTTCATCCATGAAGGCCAAGGTGAATGCCTGTAAGGTTGCAAGCAAGGATGAAGATTTCTGCACACACTATGTAGATGTCAACCCTCTGTATTATGAGTTTATTGTATGCCCCTCCTGTGGCTATGCAGCTTCCGAGAACTCCTTCAAGGATCTTACGGATACCGATATAGGGCTTCTTAAGGCTGCGTTTTCAGGGAGAAAGGTAGTCAGAAGCTTCTGTACCGAGAGAAGTCTCGAGGATGCCATTGCTACCTGCAAGCTGGCCATACATACCGCAGAATTGAGAAAGGCAAGGGCAAGCACTCTGGCAGGCTTGTGCCTCAAGCTTGCATGGTTATACAGGTTCGCAGAGGACAAGCAGGAGGAAGTATTCCTGAAATATGCACTTGATAATTATCTGGAGGCCTTTGATAAAGAGGGGTTGCCCATAGGCAACCTGAGTGAGGTATCTGTTCTCTACCTATTGGGCGAGCTGTCAAGAAGGCTTGGCATGTACAATGATGCAATAGTCTGGTTCGGGAAAGCCGTTTCGAGCCCCGACAGGCTCAATAATCCGAGGATAGAGAGGCAGGCGAGGGAGCAGTGGTCCCTTGCAAAGGAGCAGGTCAAAAAAGCCAAAGAAGCCAAAGAAGAATAACGGACAGCAAAGCGGAAGTCAGGTATAACCTGGCTTTTCTTTTTTGGAGATTTTCCTGTTTTTTTCTATAATAAGTATAAGTATAAATTGTGAAAAAATTTTAAAAATTATTTCACTTTTAGTTGATTGAATTATCTGACGGCTTTAAATAAAATAAGGATATATGGTCGTAATATCTGTAATCGTTTAATTTATTTGTTAGTGAGGGATACATATGGGGGAAAGTTATGAACCGATCGTCAGGATAAAGGAAAACATATCAAAGGTAGTCGTCGGAAAAAAGGATGCCGTTGAAAAACTATTGGTTGCTTTGCTGGCAGGGGGACATGTGCTTATTGAAGATGTGCCCGGGGTGGGGAAGACTACCCTGGTACATGCTGTTGCGAAATCCATCAGTTGCAGCTTCAAGAGGATACAGTTCACCCCGGACCTGCTTCCGTCAGACATTACCGGTGTCACAGTGTACAATATGAAGCTCGGGGAATTTGAATTCAAACAGGGTCCCATAAACTCCAATATAGTATTGGCAGATGAAATAAACAGGGGCTCGCCAAAGACTCAGTCAAGCCTGCTGGAAGCGATGCAGGAGCAGCAGATAACGGTGGACGGCAATACCTATAAACTGCCGGAGCCGTTTATGGTGCTTGCAACACAGAACCCCATAGAATATGAGGGGACCTTTCCGTTGCCGGAGGCACAGATAGACAGGTTTTCCCTGAGGTTATCCATGGGCTATCCGACTTTTTCGGAGGAAAAAAATATACTGGACAATTACAGGTCTGAGGGCTTGCTTAATAAGCTGGAGCCTGTAATGAGCATAGAGGATGTATTGAAGCTCCGCAGGCGGCTGGAGCAGGTATATGTGGAGG
>JAEXXN010000220.1 GCA_023405875.1 Bacillota bacterium
TCCGTCCACCTCCTGCTCCAATACCTTATTACTAAGCTGATCCTCAAGCTTGGTTATTCTCTTTAAGCCGTACGGATCCAGTTTTTTCTCCAGAAGCTTTATAATATCATCCGCATTGTACCGGGCATCCAGCTTAAAGAGAACTACATTGTAACTGCCTCTGAAGCCCAGCACCGATTGTGCAAAAGCTTCATTGACATAGGCCACACCGAAGGTTTCATTGGAAGGCAGCATGGATTGATCATTTTCCATAAGATATATGAATTCTGAGCTGGCGGCAATCCCCGAAACCTTAAGCTCATGAAGCCGGCTGCTGATACGGGGGGTAATAATATCATCAAGCTTTATATTCCGGGCTTTTGAGAACTGCTCAAGAAGTATCGTATTGCTCTCCCCCGGCCCGGTATTTCTGCCCTCTATAATATGAAGCCTGTTTATGCTTCCGCCGTCTTCCGGCAGCGATATGATACGGAGAGTGACCTTTTCCTCCTTATCGGCAACCTCAAGAGGAACATCGGCAGTAACACGTCCCTGTACCCCTATTATCCCGGGAATAGCTCTAAGGCCCTCCGCTGCGTCCTCAGGTATCTGCATAAGCTCAACCGTCAGATCGCTTATATTGCTTTCACTGTAATAACTGGCTACCGCATTCCGTATATTGATGGTTGTGATATTGAACATGATATATATGCACAGGGCAACAGCGACAATTACAGTAACCGATATGAACTGCCCCTTCGAACGGCCGATCATCCGGAGCAGCCTGACATCAAGCTTTTTCATCACCATTCAATCCTTTCAGGAGGAATAGGCTTCTCGTTCTCTTTTATTTCGACTATGCGACCGCTTCGCATTTTTATCACCCTGTCGGCCATATCTCCGATAGCCATGTTATGGGTTATTATAACAACGGTTTTATTCATCCGGCGGTTGATTTTATGAAGCAGTGAAAGAATGAGCAGCCCTGTCTTGTAATCAAGGGCGCCTGTAGGCTCATCGCACAGCAGCAGCAATGGGTTCTTGGCCACCGCCCTGGCTATGGCGACCCTTTGCTGTTCTCCTCCGCTCATCTGCGAAGGAAAATGATTTTTTCTTTCGCCAAGCTCTACCTGATCCATAATCTCATCAATATCGAGAGCCTCTTTGCACATTTCCGTCGCCAGCTCGACATTTTCCCTGGCAGTAAGGTTAGCCATCAGATTATAGAATTGGAAAACAAACCCTACTTTATCACGCCTGTAGGCAGTCAGCTTCCTGTCATTATATTTGTTTATCTCCTCATTCCTAATGACGACAGATCCGGTGGTCGGAAGGTCCATGCCTCCCAGGATATTGAGCAGGGTACTCTTGCCGGAGCCGCTGGGTCCGAGAATAACTATAAATTCTCCCTCATAAAGCTCAAAGCTTGCATCCTGAAGCGCATTTACCGTGACCTCTCCCATTTTATAATCCTTACTGACGTTCCGGACCCTCATGAGTACGTCCTTCTCCATCCTTAACAACCTCCAATCCGCCCAATAGCCCGTATTTGACAAAATCTATGAAATTCGAATAGAATTTTATCATTTTATTTTCATCCTGCAAGAAATCCAGATTTTTAATTGCTTTGGGCAAATTCATCAAAAGCTCTGAAATAAACTCCGCATCCATATTACGAAGCTCTTTTTTGATGATTCCGTCCTCAAGTATGTATTGCCACAAAGGCAGGGCTATCTGTTGTTTTATAGCCGATATCCTCTCAAGCAGGCTTTTTCTCTCGACGATATCCTTTAATAATATATGGGGATATAATTTAGCGATTTTTATTGAATAACCATACAGGGCTTCGATTTTTTCAACGGTATGGTACTTTTCATCCATAAGCCTCCGCGCCTCGTCCATATGATGCTGAATGTCATTTTTCATTACCTCTACAAATAGATCCTCTTTTGAGTGAAAATACTTGTAGAGCGTCATTTTACTTATCCCGGCTTCCATTGCTATCTGATCAACAGATACACCGTTATAACCATATTTAAAAAACAGCTCCTCTGATTTTTCCATTAATCTGTCCAGCTTCTTCTGATTCTGTCCGACCATTGAAACACCACTCCTTAATATTGGACAACTGTACTATTGTACTCCCTGAGTACAATTTTATTATATTCCTTGATAAAAATAATAGCAATTGTAAAAGCCACCCGTATTGGGTGGCTTTTTGCCTTATACCTCGATATCCAGAAGGTTTTTCCTGTAATCGCTGTATATCTCTTTCAATTCATGCATTTTTTCGGCCATTTCCTGCTGAAGCTGTGACAGCAGACGGTAATCCTTTTCCTTTGCCGCCTCCCGCAGCCTTGTAAATAACGACTTTGTATTGTAGGTATCCTTCATAAGCCGGTATCTCAGCTGGTCTACCTGGGCCCAATGGGTTATATCCAGGTCCTGGGCCTTGTTCTTGCTGTGTATTGCTTTGCAGCGCCTTACAGTATCCATATTTTCAGGTATCAGCCTGTTGAGTATTTCTGTTACCCATCTGTTTGTTACTGCCGTAATAAAGCTTTTTACAAGGCTTTCATCCATAACGCCGCCATTCAGGATGACAGCCAGCTTATCCTGATATTTTTCCAGATTGGATATATTCTCAAATACAGTTGCAGGATGAACTCCGAATATGCGGTCTCTTTCCTCATGAGTATAATGCTCAAATACATCCTCTTCGCTTCTGTAGGCTCTGCCTTTTTCCAGATAAAAGCCTTCTGCTTCCGGTGCCTTGGAAATCTCTGCTTCCAGCTCCTTTGTAGATTTGCCCGATTTGCATACCGCCTGCATACCGTCAAGCATTGCCTGATAAAAGGCTGCCAGTGCCAGGTAGGTATTTGTCAGCGGGTTGGGTGATCTTACTTCAAAGCGCGTAGCCAGAGGATTTTCCATATCCCTGACAAGTCCGGTGAGAATGGTTCTGTTTCTCGAAGGTGTCAGAACATCATGCCCGAGAGCGCAGACTATGCAAATAGGGGCTTCAAAGCCGGGTTTAAGCCTGTTTAATGAATCATTTGTAAAGGATATGAAAGGATTTATTACTTCGTAGTTTTTCAGGATTCCCATAAGTGCACCATAACCAAGGGAGCTTAAGAAATCCTTTTTCATATCTGCGGGAGTAAAAAGATTGATTGTTTTACCGTTTTTCAGCTTTGCCGCGACGCCTACGTGGGTGTGTTCCCCATTGCCTGCAACGCCTTCTATAGGTTTTGCATGGAAGGTGACATCAAGGCCGTTCTTCCTGAAAACCTCCTTGACAATGTATCTGACCCACTTTTCATTGTCCGCCGCCTGCAGTGCAGTGTCATATTTCCAGTCTATCTCCAACTGCTCCATTATATGAGTAAGGTTGCCGGTTTCATCAAGCTTGGCCTTTATGCCGCCTACTTCCTTATGTCCCATTTCCGGCTTCAGATTATACTTATCCATTAAAAGCAGTGATTGCTCCAAGGAAGTCCTGACTACTCCCTTTGTTCTTTTCCAATAGGATTCCTGAAGCTCCTGGGAAGCAGAAAGCGCTTCCACATCCGCCTTGTCATTAGGTGTCATTACCCAGAATTCAAGCTCTGTTGCCGAGGTAAGGACCACCTGGTCGATATCCTTGTATTCAATTCCATATTCACTGCATACTGATGGATTATCTTCAAGAAGCTTCATCAGCGTAGTTTTGAAACGCTCCATTGCACGTATCAGAATAGACCTGGAATCGACATATTTGTGATTGTGCATCAAAAATGAAGGGATCCTCAGGGTACCTACCGGTTTGTTTGTTTCATAGTCTATGTTTTCATAGTTATAATCTATAAACCAGAGGCAATTTGTATCTGCGACGATATCGACTTTGCCGTCATTCAAGGTTGCTATACCGGGGAGGACAACACTTGATCCGTCAGTCTGAATTGAACCGTTGAGGAACTCTTCTATATCATCAAAAAATGCCTTGATCGGTATCCTTTCATCTGTGCTGTTACCGGTAAGATCGGGAGCTGCCAAGGATACAAAGCGTATCTCGGGGTGATTCTTCAAGAGCTCTATAAGCTCATCCTGCTGGTATTTTGTCGGGTCTAAAACATACAGAAGATCGTTCTTGATAAGATCACATAGATTTGTCATTAAATTCACCTCTCAGATATTTCCTTGATTTTCATAGAATATGCGTTATACTCCGGAGTAATGGCCTAAACGCGTTCTATATACTAATAATATTAATGAATTATACCACTATGAATACTCAATGTAAATAAAAC
>JAEXXN010000257.1 GCA_023405875.1 Bacillota bacterium
CTCCCTTCTTTACCTGAAAGGTCTTATCAGCAATTGTAATATCCGCTTCTCCATCAAGCAGATAAACCATGGCATCTCCCCCTGAGGAATGAGAGCTTATTTCTTCACCCTTATCAAAGGCAAACAATGTCAGGCTGAGGTTTTTCCCCTGGGCTAAAGTCCTGCTGACCACCTGCCCTTCCTGATAGGTAACTAAAGACTCCATTTCCAATACCTTGGATAATTCAATATTTTTTATTAATTGTTCCATTACTGTTCCTCCTTTTTACTTTCCTTCATATAATCCTTATAACGCATCAGCAGAAAAAGCTTCTTGCCTTTGCGCGTTTCAACGAGGTGTGGGACATCTATTTCCCCGTTATATAGAATATACCATTTCTGTATTTTTAAATCTGTGATTTTAGTCACACAATAAAAATATAATTATGAAAGAAAGTATGGATAGGGGACGGACCGTCATGTGGTATAACTGCTATTGATCAATCACCGCCTTTGAACAGTCCTCCCAGGCCCACATTCCCGAGAATATTTCCTTCTCCCTTGTTCTTCCCCCCTTTGCCCACGGCATAAATCCTGTCTGCCAAACGTGAGAAGGGCAGAGACTGGAGCCATACGCTGCCGGGCCCTGTAAGTGTGGCAAGGGCAATGCCTTCACCGCCGAATAAAGCGTTTTTAATATTTGCGGCAAACTGGATGTCGTAATTCACCGTTTTTGTCATAGCCACCAGACAGCCGGTATCCAGCTTGATTAACTCTCCCGGCTGCAGATCCTTTTTAATGATGGTTCCTCCTGCATGCATGAAGGCAAGCCCGTCTCCTTCAAGCCTCTGCATGATAAAGCCTTCTCCTCCGAAAAGGCCTACTCCTATCTTTTTCTGAAATTCTATGCCTACCGAAACTCCTTTGGCAGCGCATAGAAATGAATCCTTCTGGCATATCATCGTACCGCCGCAGTATCCCAGGTCAAAGGATATGACCTTGCCCGGGTATGGCGCTGCAAAGGATACACACCGTTTGCTTCCCGCCGTATTGGTAAATGACGTCATAAACAGGCTTTCACCGGTAAGCACACGCTTTCCCGCCGAAAAAAGCTTTCCCATAAGCTCGTGGCCTTCCTTGCCTGAGCCGTCTCCGAAGATAGTATCCATGTTGATTGATGCATCCATGTACATCATGGCTCCAGCCTCTGCAATAACCGTTTCCCCCGGATCCAGCATGATCTCAACAAACTGCAAATCCTCACCATGTATTTTGAATTCTACCTCATGGGCCCTGCGCATTGCACTTCCCGTACTTGCCGGGGCCTGCTGCATGACCCTGCCTTCGGTTTCTCCTCCCGGACCTTCCGGCCTCATTTCCGTACCGCATTGGGGGCAAAACCTAGCTTCTCCTGCGCTATTTCCGCATTTTCCACAAAACATATTCAATCCCTCTCTTTACTAACAAAATAATAAGCCTTAAACTCATACGTTAATCCAGAGACCATTTAAGCTTTTTGTCAGCTTGCCTTTTTGTTACCGTACGCAGCTTGCCGGCGATAAAGGTCCTTTCTTTGGCCCCCTTCATGTCATAAAAGTGAACCAATGCCTCCCATGAGCAAGGAGGTATATACGTTACGGGGCACTGACCCTCAACCTGTTACTCATTGTCAAAGGTCCAATAATTGGAGCCGACTGACGAAAGCTGCAGGTTTGTTATAAACATATTGCCCATTATCAATTTGCTTGTGTCGCTGTGATCCCTCGGATATGCGGGATCACAAACATATGGTATGATGTAGAAGGTATAGTTTCCGGTCTGGAAGTCCAGCCTTTCCATAGGCACCTTATAGCCTGCCGGGCCAGGAGGAGTATCCGGGTGGAAGGCTACAAAGCCCTGGTTGACTAGCCCTACTCTATCGGTAGGGGAATCCTTCATCCACTGGTAGGTGCCCCAAAGCTCTCCCTCTTTGACTATATACATATAGTAGCCGTCAGCTCCGTCCATATCGTCGAAGTAGAAGCCTCCCGAAATGGGGTCCAGCAAGAAGATCGTACCGAAAGACATAGGATCTAAAATATACATGCTGAATGGAATGCCTCCGGCGCTTACATTACGGATCCTCGGCAGAGCGGCATACCTTCCAAGAGAAACATCTCCGATTTGTTCCCCTGTATCGGGCATATCATTGCCATTTCCATCTGCAAAAGCATATATACTGGCCACAGTAACACCTGTAGGCACCTCCATCAAAACAGAGGTTTCGGTTTTGTCCAAAATCACATCCCCGCCATAGAGGTCTGTGAACAATTCCCCAAGATCATCGCTGTATCCGGTATGATACGTAATGACATAATGGGTCACGCTGGGGTCGCTGGAAGGCATAATGCCCAGCTCCAGGTCTGAGGTGGTTCCGGGGGCTATATAAGTCGCCCTGATGAACTCAAGGCTCGGGGTGATGCCTGTTGCAACAGGACCCGATACCGTCACGGTGCAGGTCGATTTTGCAACGCCGTTAATCTTTGCAGTAATGGTAGCCGTTCCCGCCGATACGCCTATGAGGTTGTTGTCCTTATCCACATATGCGATACTTGTATCTGAAGATTCAAGCACATACTCACCCAGAGCTCCGGCAGGAACCAACGTCACGGTCAGCGGAACATTCTCTTTAAATGGAACTGTTGCCGCCGCAGGCAGGATTACATTCGTCAGCGCCGGTTTAACGGTTACTGTATAATAGGTAGCTATGCCATTATGGTTTGTGGCTGTTATTGCAGCCGTACCTGGGCTCACACCCGTCACTTCCCCTGTGTTCTCATCAACTGTGGCAACGCTTTCGTTGCCGGACTCCCACTCCAGGTCAAGATAAGCACCGGCAGGATTCGTTTTCGGCGCTATGGTTATATGAGCTCCTGCCGCAATGGACGGCGCAATTGAAGCACCTTCATCCGTTACGAAGGAGAGGCCGGTCGCTGCTTCCTTAACCTCTATTT
>JAEXXN010000043.1 GCA_023405875.1 Bacillota bacterium
ATAGACCTCGGAGATATGAGACTTACACTACGGGACAAAAGTACACCGTTTTCCGCAGCAGAACCCATAACCGACCGCAAGTGGTCTTATTGGGACATATATAACGGCTGGAAGGAGATACCGGGAAGCGCGAACAAGACCACGGTAACTATAAGCAACATGGATAGCAGCCTGCCCGGCTCAGGGCAGAACAAGGCCTTCAAGCTGGTATGCACCTCTTCCACCGGCGGAGAGGATTATGCAGAGAATACAGCATATTTCAAGAAGTCCCTGACCAGCGGATATATAATATATTACCGTGACCAGGCTACCGACAGGGACATATATCCTGAAAAGGTAATGGCGGGCCTAGGCTTCGGTACATATGTGGAAATAGCAAAGCCGGCACCGGAAAACGGTGAGCTTATAACCCCAAGTCCCCAAACAATAGTTCTGAACGCGGTTACTCCTTTTGTGGAGTTTATTTTTTATTATAGACTATCTTCGCCGCCACCTGATCCGGAACCATCGACATTCCCCCCTTCCGCAATATTGAAAACTCCTAAAGAGGTAATGGCCGGGCAGCCTGTTAAGGCCGATGGAAGCGACAGCTGGTCAAACAATCCAGGCGGGTATATAGCAGATTGGGAGTTTGAGTACCCTGGAGCCAACCTTATAAAAGATAATGGCAGCGACGTACGTATATGGTATCCCAAAGCAGGTACTTATCCAATATACTTGCAGGTAGAGGATGAAAACGGTGATACAGATTCAACGGAAAATGCGATAAAGGTAACACCTCCCATCCCCACAGCAGTAATAACAGTAAGCGGAAAGCTAAAGGAAAACAGGAAGGTGACAATAAGCAGCATTAACAGCACCTCACCGGAATTTTATCCTATAGATGCTGCAAGGATTATCTGGACAATAACCCCTGTTTCCGGCGGCACAACAGCGGATATAAAATATATAGGCGTGTTAAACGGCAGTATATCAAAGGATGTCCTTTTCAAAAAGGCGGGAACGTACCGAATAAGGCTCACGGTAACAAATACATACGGCCTGTCTGCTGCAACGGAGCAGACAATAACCATAGCTCCAGACCTGCCGCCGATAGCAGAAGTATATTTACCGACGCCGATGGGGCACGAATATACCGTATATAGAAATCCGGGAGAATCCAACAATGCAACCTTTGAGATATTCAATCAAAGCAGTTCCCCTGACGGAGATGTTATAAACAAGGCGGTGGGACTGTATTGCTATGACTCCGACAACGATGGGAGCTATACGGATGAACAATGGTATTACAGTAAGGACGGCACTGCATGGATGACTACAGGAATGAATCATGCAAATACGGTAATCAGCTTCAATATATTTGGCATTGCTACCTCAAACCCTTCAAAATTCACGCTGAAGACTAAAAATGTCGGCAAATATTACTTTGTAATAAGAGTAATGGAAACAATATCGGCAGCAGATACAATTATGGATTTTATAACAGAGAGCGACTATAGACGGGCTGACAGCTTCAACTAGGGAGGTGGAGAAAATACGAAAACAGATAAATGTTAAAAGGATCAGGTGCATGATGCTGCTTACGACCTTTATTTTTTTACTTAGCAGCATTAATATAAGTGCTGCCCCGAAGGTAGGTAATACGAGCAATATCGCCCCAACTATTGACCTGAACGTAACCCCTGCCAAGAAGCCTGTGGATATCGTCATACTGACCGACTATACGGGTACAAAGCTCTCTGCCCTTAATACACAAATAAACGCATTAAAAGCACAATTCACCTCAGTGAATGTCGACCCGGTATTCCATATAATAAACAGCGTAAAAAAAGTAGGTACCCAGGAAGATGAGCTATATATGTACAGGCGGTACGGCAGGTTTTTTTACACGGTATCCAGCTATAGATATTATCGGGACTATGGCCTGGAGCAAGAATATATCCCACACACCCTGGAAGAAACAATACTATGGGAAGAAGCTCAGGGCTTGCGGAAAACACCTGAGAGCTTGCCAAAACGCAACCCTACAAATGTTAGGTTCACGAAGAGCAGCAAAATAGTCGATATGGGCAAACCCAATGTAACGGATCGTCACCGCGAATACTACGATGTTACAATACGCTGCAATAACGATGTTAAGACCTCCGGAATGGTTCAGGAGGAGATTTACTATAAAAACTATGAAGCCGCCCGGGAAAGGGTATACGGAGTAATACAGGCAGAATGGGCGGTTGTTGATAACGAATGGACAAGGGAAGAAAAAATCTCCGATGTAAGCTATGATGTGTTCAGCCTGGATTTTAGCAAGCTTAACACAGTACCCCTCAGAGCTGGCTCGGACAGGCATATGATATTTTTATCCGATGCAGCAGCAAAGGACTACAGCAAAGAGCTTGGAAATTACTTCAGCTTCGGGGATCTGACCGACACTGTAAAAACCTATATAAAAACAAATAACTTTTCATTGTATGGTGTAGCTCCTGAAGATGCAAGATACAAGACCCTGCTGCCCGACAAGGTACAGGAAATATTGCCGCTTACCGGCATTACCCACGCTTACGGAGGCATGACACTGTATTATATGCAGAACGGAAAAATATTAAAGCCGGAGATAATCTTTGGAGACACTTTATACCGGGAGTTTACAGAAAATATTGGGGATGTAAAAGAAAAAATAAAACTGTCGCATATTGTGTACCTGCATATGCAGGACGGTACAATAAAGTATTTTGACAGTGCAGAAAGCAAAATAAAAACAGTAGAGGGCATTGCCAATGTAAAAAAGATATATAACTTCAACAACAGCTCTATGTTGTATGTTCTGGATAACAACGGGAAAATTTATCTCATGTACGGTCCCACAGAAGTAATACCCTTCAATAACAGTGTAGTTATAAGCGATATATATCGTGTAAGCCGTAACACGAACATTTACGTCACCTCAACCGGGGTTCCCTATATGGAGTATCGCACCTGGAATAGAACAACAGGAGTGACGAAAGAATATATGCTTACCAGAGCGAAAATACAAGACATCAACGGAACGGTGAGGAACCTGCCTAATATAAAAGGTGCAGCCGCTTTTGTGGCGAATGGCCCTGGTAACTACTATCAAAGGCCTTCGCTTGTTTTGTATACTACAGGACAGATACAGCAATTTGAGGACGTGATAGAGGATGTAGACACAAGCACAAATATTTGGACTTATATATCTTACCTCGAAGAGAATAGTAGCATAAGCATTCTGGAAACAGACGTAAAAGCAATTGACCATAATGATGTATGCATTTTCATATTTAAAAATGATGGGACAATAAAAATGCTTGGTGCATACTGGATAGAAGGCACTTACTATGATGACGATGATAGAAAGAGAACGGGATTGCTACCGCATATGAGCAGTACAACACTGAACGTTCCCCTGTCCAATATACAAAGCTCCTTCAGGACGGGCATACACAAATATATATTTGTAGACAGCAACAACAACACATATATATATGACGGAGGCAGCCAGGCCACCCCTCCGGTAATAGGAACCACCCTGAAAAACCTGGGGAATAACATAAGAAAAATTGAAAGAAACGGATATACATCCGGCAGCAGTGGCTATCACAATTTATATTTTCTATACAATGACGGCACTGTAAAGCTGATGAGATATCTTTATACAGTAAGTGGCGGAAATTACAGCCTGTATACAAATACAGTACTGCCTCATACTGAAATCAGGGATATATCTACAATATCAACCCACGCATATTTGTTGAAGAATGACGGATCTGTCCTTTACGGTGGATCTTCAACCGGACAAAATTTTACTGCTCAATTCACCAATCCGTTGACCATTGACACAACTAAGACATATTTGTCCCTGCTTGATATTTTCAATGAAATATCAAGCAGCGTATTCTACCCGGCAGGAGGATATGCAACAGCCCTTACAGCTATTTACAACAAATACAGCAGTTATTCCAGCGGCAATATGTACGTTGTCCTGGGGGATGCAATCAAGTATGAAAGTGCCTATGACGATTATGAGAGTGACCCAGAGCACATCAGGAAGTGGGTAATCTCTCATGACCCATATTATTTTGACAACAACATGGGACTGTCTGCTTATCATAACCCTGCAGGAGCTGCTGCAAACCCTCCCGTAAAGCTTGATAAGGTCGGCAGGTATACGATCAACCTGTATGCAAGGGATAACCCGAAGACAGACAACAGGTTTGATAATTACAGGCTGTGGAGCCTGGGGAAGCATAATCTGACAGTTTATATACACAGGAAGCCTGTTGCACAGCAAAGAGTACAAATAACAAACAACGGCAACGGCACCTTTACAGTCAAAGCCCTGGATGCAGGAAGCTACGACCTGGACCACAGCAATTCAAGAGCTGACAAAGGAATAGCGGCCCGTGAGTGGCGTTGGAAGGAAGCTGCTTCTACAATTTGGACTACGGGGCAGATGAATAAGCCCGACTGCCTTCCGGATAAGAGCTACATAACACAGCTCCGGGTAAAGGATATAGAGGGAGTATGGAGCGATTACCACACTATTACTATAGATAAAAACAATCCTCCGGTGGCTGTGTTCAGCCTCGATAAGGCAGTTATAAAAGACAGCGATCTCTTGAAGGTCAAGGATCAATCCTTCCCTCAAAGCTTCAGTCAGATTACAAACTGGCATTGGGTAGTCAAGAAGTTGAATTCTGACGGTACGGCTCCTTCGGCAAACATACAGAATGCACAGTTTACAAACAGCAATGCCGGAACCGGAGCTTTAGCAGGTTATGATTCCAATGTCAAAACAAGCTATGGTGCAAATGGGGCAGGAACCTACAGACTATATCTCAGGGTAAAGGACGGTAATGGACTTTGGTCGGATGGAGAGACAAATTCTGTGACTCCTGTAGATCTCAGCAAGTATCACTCTATGGACTTTGTGGTGGACAAGGCTCCAACTCCCAGTTTCACTGTAGAAAACAGTGTAATAAAAGCCGCTGACCTTTTGAAGGTCACCGAAACTTCCACAACGACAGGTGTTTCGGCTGTTACAAGATGGCATTGGATAGTAAAGAAGCTCAATGCAAATGGGACAGTCCCAAGCACCAACCTCCAGAGTGCGATATTCACGACACATAACTCAGGGACGGGAGCTATGGCGGGATATGATACCAATGTTATAACAAACTATTCGGCTTATGGAACAGGAACATACAGAATATACCTCAGAGCCTGCAACGGTAACGGCATGTGGTCGGATGGAGGCTCGGATACTTCATTCAACCCCGGCAGTTTTGCATATAGGGATATAGTGGTTGACGCTCCTCCTACAGCGGGTTTTACCATAGCACAAAATCCCATAGCACCAACAGACCTACTGAAGCTCAGGGATACCTCCGCCATAACCGGAGTTTCAGAAATAGACAGGTGGCACTGGATAGTAAAAAAGCTTGATGGGGCAGGTGGAGTACCGGGCACTCTACTCCAGGATGACCGGTATACAAACAGCAATACCGGAACGGGAGCCTTGGCAGGATATGATTCCAATGTCATGACGGATTACTCTGCATGTGGTCCGGGAACCTACAGGATATACCTGAGGGTCCGAAATGCCAGCGGAATGTGGTCGGATGGAGGCACAGACACAGCTATCAGGCTTGAAGGCCTTTTCTACAGGGACCTCCTGGTCCAGGAGAGCTATAAGATAAGTAATTTCAGAGTAGTAAAGGTCAAAGACCTGCACCTGGAAAGCTATTACTATAATCCTTCCACAGGACAGTACGACGACAGGCCGATGGATGTAAACAGCATGGCGGTAGACAGGTATAATTTCGGGGAAATGGTTGACGGGCTGACAAAGGGGTATATGTTTGAGTTTGAGATCGATACCGTTAATTTTAACAACAGCAACGACAGCATCATAATAACGCCACATTTTTATACCTGCGGCAATTACGGCCGAGACCAAGAGGAGCGTGATCTGTACTGGGAAAACAGCTACCATGAAATACTGAAGGCAGGGGAGGGAGGGCATGAAGCCTGGAGTACCATAAGGCTGGGAGCAGAAAACCGTACAATTAAGGGCGATAATAAGGCAACCTGGAGAGGCTCCTACCTGATCCCGGGAACAGCATGGGCGGTGCTGCGGGGCACAACGGCAGGCAATGCTGTATCGGGCAGGCTGGAACGCGACATAATTGTGGCCTTTGAAATAAAAGGATATAATGGGGCTATTATGAGGTATGACTATAATCTCAAGCAATGGCCCGTTGAAAGGACAAATGTCAAGCAGCCTTATGAGATAGGAGATGTAATACGGTACAGCTACAAAAAATGTAATCTTGATGATAATAATGTGATATTGAACAGGCCATAAAAGTCCTGATAATGAAAAAGGTGCTTGTAACACGTGTGTTTCGTGTTATGAGCACCTTCTATTTATAATCTTCACTTCCTGAGCCGGCATGTGTATCTGAGGGAATAGGCATTGGAAGCACTGTTATATCAGCTTTATAGGGATCGCTTGATTCTCCCCGGGAGTCTGCAACCACAAGATGAACCTCATATTTTCCTATCTCTGAGAATATGTAGGTTATATCAGGCTTTGAGGAGTGGAATACAGGCTTGCCCTCCATGGATATAACCCATAAACTGGAATCTATTCTGTCGTCAGCATCCGCATCGGAGGATTGATTTTTAAAAATTATCATTTCTCCCGGTATAGCTTGTTCCCTGCTTGCCGTAAACAGCGCCACAGGCTTTGTATTGTGCACGGCGGACTTGTTTCTGCTCAAGGTGGAGATATCAAGATCCTTAAAGATCGTCCATACTCCCCCTGCCAAAATCAGTATTACCGCTATTGCAGCAAGCCTGCGCAAGGGCGTAAGCCTTCGTTTGGCCTTTGCCTTCTGATAGTTCCTTACTATCTGATTCTCCACAGAACCGGAACCCATAAAAACCGAGTACAGCAGCAGAGCTTTAAAATCGGCATACAGCTTTTCCAGGGAATCATACCTACCTTCCAGGCAGCCGCTTACTATGGGGAAAAGTGCAGGAGGCATGTTATCCCTGGCATAATTCAGATCAGTTGCGACTGTATTTGAAAAAATAGCGCACAGAATCTCACCAACTCGCCTGGATACATCGCTTCTGGACACAGACATACTCTCCGCAGTCAGCTTAAGGCTGCAGTTAAAGCATATGTGCCTCTTACCTGTTACAAAAAGATTGTCCGGATCGCAGAGAGAGAAGACAATGAAGGGACTGAGCTTTTCAATTTCAGTGAGTTGGGTAAGTAAGCTTTCGGTAAGATACATCTTTTCCGTAAGCCTGAGATTGTTGGCGGACAGGAAGGACTCCAGGCTGGGGCCCGGGCAGATAGTGCAGACGACATAGAAACAGAAATCCTCGTAGAAGGTTTCAACAATGTTTTTTATATAGCCGCATTTTTCCTTGGAGAAGTTATCCTTCATGCTGTATATGGTATCGGTGTTTCTGAATTCGTTGATAATGTAATTGCCGGAATTTTCGACACCTGCTTTTTTGGCCGAATATATAACTTGTATTTCATTGGAAAACAAGTTATCGAGTATTTCATACTTTTCTGCAATGATACGATTGTCCATACAACCACCTCAACCTACAATATTCTACATAAAGCAATATTTTCCTTTTCAAAACAGCAGAATTTTCAAAAATATTTTGCGGACCTCCGGGTTGGGAGCAAGTTGGTTTTGAGCGAAAAAAAAGCGCACCCGTTAAGGTGCAATATGAGTGGGGTTAACGATTGTGTGTGTATCCATAAGCTATGAGTTATTCAGGGGTTAAATACAATACTGATTATAATATATATAGAATGAATATGCAATAGCTTTTGTGAAAAAAATGTGAAAAAAGTGTGAAGAAATCAAGCGTAGTTAGATGTACATATAATTAAATTGCAGTGAAAGCTTTGATTTATGCATATTACAGAGATTGGAACTAATGCTGAAAAATGCATGATTACAAATATTTTATATGCGTTACAATTATCTTGCATGAATAAATATGCTGAAAAAATAACATATTTGAATAAATATACATTAAGTGTTTTAGTGAATTTGCGAGCTTTAACTTGCTGTAATTTTTTGTAATATTAAAGTTGAGTTACAAATCATTAATATAAGGTGGCAATTATGGTATAATTTTAATGATTTTAAAGCTTCAGCCTTTAAGGAAAAATGTCGATAAATTATTTGTATACTGTCAGCATGTATTTGCTATAACATGCTGTAGCAAATAAAATTCAGGAGGAGTACCTACTATGAAAAGATATTTACCAATATCCAAAAGGCTTTTATCGTTTTTATTGACGTTTACGATAGTATTCTCGCTGTTTTCCGGGGTTATGGATGTCTATGCCGCCCCTACGATAACCAATGTGAGGTTTATGAGGACGATAGACCCCGTGACCAATGTTTCCCGTGATGCATTGTACATATTCGGGACAGGCTTTCTTAATCCTTTTGTAAGGGTAGGTACTACGGGTACAATTCCGGCGACTGTGAATGCAACCCTGTCCAATACATATACGATAGTTATTGATGATAAAGATGCCATTGCAGAAATGAGAGGTAAAAGCAATATTATCAATGTGGCGGCTGAAAACTTGGATGGAACGACTTCGGAGGTTTCTACCACCATGGATCTTTCTGTCATGCCGACTATTGAAGGTATTTCAAAGTCCAAGGCCTATGTGGGCACTTCACTGGTA
>JAEXXN010000324.1 GCA_023405875.1 Bacillota bacterium
CTTGTAATCACAATACTTTCGGGCCTGGATTATTTTATTAAGAATAAACGGGTCATAATGCAGATGAAATAACAAAATAAGCTCAATAGGCCGGAATCTATGGAGATACGGCCTTTTTTCAAGAACAAATATAGAAGGCGCTTAAGGTATTCCAGCAAGATATAGCGCAAATTCTATAAAATCAAGAAAATATTTACGCGAAATATATTGGAAAGTACAGCAAAGGTGGAGATTAATATGAAATGCGAAATTATTGCCGTAGGCACAGAATTGCTGCTGGGAAACATCGTTAATACAAATGCGCAGTACCTTTCACAGAAGCTGGCGGACCTGGGGATTGACGTATTCTATCATGTGGCGGTGGGGGACAATCTTCAGAGGCTGTCGGACACCATAAGGCAAGGGCTTCAGCGTTCGGAGCTCATAATCACAAGCGGAGGCCTGGGACCCACAGTGGATGACCTTACAAAGGAAGGGGTGGCTGATGCTCTCGGGATAAAGCTGCTGCCGGATGAAGCCAGCATAAGGAAGATTGAAGGCTTATTCAAGGCCATGGGAAGGCCAATGACTGAAAATAACATAAAACAGGGCTATATACCGGAGGGTGCGTCAGTACTGGAAAATGACAACGGCACGGCGCCGGGTGTCCTGATAGAGAAGAACGGAAGGACCATTATAATGCTTCCCGGTCCTCCAAAGGAGCTTTATCCTATGTTTGAGGACAGGGTATTGCCTTACCTGAGGGCTAAGGTCAATTCAACCATAAGGTCCAAAATGCTCAGAGTAATCGGAGTGGGAGAATCAGCCGCAGAGGATATGCTGAAGGAGATCTTCAATAGCCAGACAAATCCGACGATAGCACCCTATGCCAAAGAGGGAGAAGTCCATCTGAGGATCACTGCAAAGGCAGGCACTGCAGAAGAGGCAGATATAATGATAGATCAGATGGAGAACCGTGTAAGGGACATACTCGGGGACAATATATACGGCTATGACGAGGAGGCTTTGGAGGCAGTAGTTCTGAAGCTGCTGCAGGAAAGAAAGCTGACCCTGGCCCTGGCGGAGTCCTGCACAGGGGGCTTGGTTTCAAACCGGCTTACAGATATCCCGGGAGCTTCCGAAAGCCTTATGTACGGAGTTGTCAGCTACAGCAACGAAGCAAAGGTGAAGCTGCTTGGAGTAAAGGAGGAGACTCTCAGGGCTTACGGAGCCGTAAGCAGCCAAACGGCTGAAGAGATGGCTGCCGGTGTGAGAAGTCTGGTCAACGCAGATATAGGAGTATCCGTCACAGGCATAGCAGGACCTGACGGAGGAAGCCCGGAAAAGCCCGTAGGCTTGGTTTATATAGGTATAGCTTCAGGAGAAAAGACAGAAGTACATAAAGTTATCTTCAACGGAAACAGAAAACGTATAAAGTGGAATACAAGCAATAAAGCTTTGGATCTGCTCCGCAGGGAGCTGCTTTTGCAAAATAATATTGAACGCCCTTAGGTGTTGCACCAAGGTATGGCGCGAATTCAATAAAATCAAGGAAATATTTACGCGAAATACATTATAGTAAAATTCTGTAATATTCTTGACTAATATTCCATGATATAATATAATTATAATATAAGAACATTTGTTCGGTGTGCTTTTAAGGCATACACATATGAAAGGAAGGTGTAGCAGTATATCTGCGAAGCAATGAACGATAAAAAGAAAGCAATAGAACTGGCAATGAGCCAGGTTGAGAAGCAATTCGGCAAAGGCGCAATAATGAAGCTTGGTGAGTCTACAAAGTTAAATCTTGAGTCTATTTCCACAGGCTCCATCGAGCTGGATATAGCTCTTGGCATAGGTGGAGTTCCGAGGGGAAGAATAGTTGAGATATTCGGACCCGAATCATCAGGTAAAACTACAGTTGCACTTCATATAATTGCCGAAGCACAAAAAAATGGCGGAGAAGTAGCCTTTATAGATGCAGAGCATGCTTTGGATCCTTCCTATGCTAAAAAGCTGGGTGTCGACACCGAGAATCTGATAGTATCACAGCCGGACACAGGGGAGCAAGCGCTTGAAATAGCAGAAACACTTGTTCGCAGCGGTGCGATAGATGTAGTTGTAGTTGACTCTGTTGCCGCATTGGTTCCAAAGGCGGAAATAGACGGAGAAATGGGCGACGCCCATGTAGGCCTTCAGGCAAGGCTTATGTCACAGGCACTGAGAAAGCTTGCCGGAGCTATAAGCAAATCAAATACCACAGCAATATTCATCAACCAGCTTAGAGAAAAAGTGGGGGTCATGTTCGGAAATCCTGAAACCACACCAGGCGGAAGAGCATTAAAGTTCTATGCATCAGTAAGACTTGAAGTCAGGAAGATAGAAAACATGAAGCAGGGCACTGATGTCGTAGGCAGCAGAACAAGGGTAAAGGTTGTGAAGAACAAGGTTGCACCTCCTTTCAAGCAGGCAGAGTTTGATATAATGTATGGAGAAGGTATCTCAAAAGAGGGCAGCATACTTGATGTGGCGGTAAACAACGATCTGGTGCTCAAAAGCGGAGCATGGTTTTCTTACGGAGATACAAGAATCGGACAGGGCAGGGAAAATTCAAAACAGTACCTGAGGGATAATCCGGAGCTTGCAAAGGAACTGGATGCCAAAATCAGAGAAATGTTCAATCTTGGAAAGTCAAAGGCAAAATCTGCTTCAGATGCTGATACAACCAGTGATGATGAACTATAAAACTTGATTCCTTAAAGCAGGAAATGACCTCTATCCGTGTGACTGGACCTTGCAGACAAGTTCAGCCGGCGGATAGAGGTTAAATTATATATAAGGTAGTGATAGGCATGAAGATCACCGGCATTGAAGAACAAAAGAGAAACACAAAGAAATATAATATTTATATAGATGGAGAATATCATAGCTCCATAGACAAGGAGATACTGAAAGAGGTCAAGCTTGTGGAAGGAATGGAGCTTAAAGAAGATGAATTTAATGAAAAACTGGAAATAATACAGTATAAGAGTGCCCTGAAATCAGCATTCCATATGCTTGCAAGGTCTTCAAAAACACAAAATGAGCTGAAAAGGAAGCTCAGAGAAAAGCAGTATCCTGAAAAAGCAATAAACCAGGTGTTGGATTATCTGATGGCAATAGGTTATATTAATGATGAGAACTATGCAGAGAGCTTTATCGGAGCAATGAAAAATTCAGCGGGTACCAGCAGCAGAAGTCTTTATTACAAGCTGGCGGGTAAGGGTATTGAAGGTGAAGTAATAGAACAGAAGCTTCAGGAAGCAGGGCTTGACGATTATTCCTCGGCTTTGAGGGCGGCACAGAAAAAGCTGGCCGGTCTGAAGGGCGATAAAAAGGAGAAGGCAACAAAGCTCCTTGGCTTTCTATATAGAAAAGGCTTCGGAACGGATGTGTGCAGAAGGATTATTGAGGAATTGGAGCTTGAGGATGACTAATATTTTTCTTTTATTTTAGCAAAATTCACTGAATTTTTTAAATCGTCATTAAATTGTTTGAATTGTCACAATAACTTGACAAAATTTTGTATAAGATATAAAATTGTTTTGATATGGTGTATCAGTTGTGAGAAGCGTGTTCTTATAATATTTTGTTAAATTATGTAAATGATGATTTGAAAAAAAGAGCTTATGAAAGCCGTTACGGTAGTCAATAAATCAATAAGGAGGTGAAAATACTATCGACATTGTAATCTATTTAGCAAT
>JAEXXN010000335.1 GCA_023405875.1 Bacillota bacterium
AAACCATATAGTGCACAGGGATATCAAGTCGCACAATATTCTTATAAGGGAGGACAACTCTGTAAAGGTTACTGATTTCGGTATCGCCAGGGCTGTATCCTCAAGCACCATTACAAATACGGGAAATGTAATAGGTTCTGTGCATTATTTCTCCCCTGAACAGGCAAGAGGCGGCTACACTGATGAAAAATCAGACATATACTCTCTTGGTATCGTAATGTATGAAATGCTTACAGGGAGGCTGCCCTTTGAAGGTGAATCTCCAATCGCCGTTGCCTTGAAGCACATACAGGAGGAGCCTGTTGCCCCGTCCAAAATTGTCAACAGGATACCCAAGGCAGTTGAAGCAATTATATTGAAGTGTATGGAAAAGGAAGTATCAAAGCGCTATAACAGCACTTCGGAGATAATAAACGACCTCAGGCAGTCCCTGGTCATGCCTAACGGAGATTTTGTAAAGAAAAACAAATTCACCGATGAAAACACAAGAGTGCTTGAGCCAATAAGGATAATCGACAAGGAAGTCGCTGCCGAAGAAGCAGATGAAGTAGGCAGGGCAGAAGCAGCGGAAGGAAAGCTTATCGTTATTGACGATTATTCAATAGATGCGATCCCTACCCTCAGTCAAGGGGATGAGCAGGCACCCCAGAAGAAAAAAAGAAATATGGGAATATTAGCGGCTGCAATCATAGGAGGCCTATTGCTGGCCTTGCTGCTCGGAGGAGGCATACTTTTTGTAAACAGCCTTTTTGCCGTAAAGGAGGTTGACGTGCCTGATCTCCTAAATACGAATGAAAATGAAGCCCGGGAAAAGCTTGGAGCTTTAAGCCTGATACTTGAAGTAACTGAACGGGTTCATAACAAAGATGTTGAGGAAGGAAATATAATAAGCCAGATTCCCAAGCCTAACGAGAAAAACAAGGTGACAAATCCCGTCAGAGTTGTTGTGAGCAAAGGGCCAAGAAAGGTAGTAGTGCCCAATCTGGTAGGTGAAAGCTACGATAAGGTAAAGTTCATACTTGAGAGGGAAGGGCTGGAGGAAGGAAAGTTTGACCAGAAATACAGTGAATACCCCAACGGATCTGTTGTAAGCCAGACTATTCCCGCAGGTATCAGCGTTGATGAGGGCACCATAATAGATTATGTCATAAGCATAGGACCTGAAAAATTTGTTATGCCTACATATATCGGGGCCGGGATAGAAGATGTCAAGACCGACCTTATTGTAAAGGATCTCATTTTAGGAAACGTGACCTTTGACAGCAACAGCCAGTATCCTGCCGACACAGTTCTGGATCAGAGCATAAAGCCAGGTACTGAGGTTACAAGAAAAAGCGTTGTTGATTTTGTAGTGAACAGTATAAAGGAGGAGCCTGTTTCCTCCAACTTCAAGCTGACCTTCCCACTGCCGCAAGAGCTGGAAAGCATGAAGGTAACGGTATATAAGGTGCATAATGAAATAAGCAGCAGGATATATGAAAGTGTCCACAAGCCCGCTGACGGTCCTTTGGAGATACCTGTAAGCGGAGAGGGAAAGGTTACCTTTGAGGTATATATAAATGACAGCTTGTATAAAAGTGTGAACCACAGCTTCTAGAAAAACGGGGAGGATTATATGCAGACGGGTGTTATAGTAAAGGGCATTGGCGGTTTCTACTATGTGGATACCGGGGAAGGAATATATGAGTGTCGTGCCAGGGGCAGATTCAGGCTTCAGAACATAACACCCTTAATAGGCGATCATGTAGAGATCGATGGGGACAGCAGAAGTCTCCAAGGCTATATAATCAACATCCTTGAGAGGAAAAACCAGCTTATAAGGCCTACAGTTGCCAACCTTGACCAGGTAATAATAGTATTTGCAGCCAAAAAGCCGGATATAAACATGCTGCTTATGCAGAAGTTTCTTGTTTATGCAGAGTATAAAAAGCTGGAGGTCGTCGTATGCATCAACAAGGTGGACCTGGATCAGGAGCAGGAGTATCTGAAGGTGGCGGATATGCTGGGAAGTATCCCATATAAGGTGATATTGACCAGTGTAAAGGCTGACCTGGGAATAGAGCAGCTGGGAGCTGTGCTTAAAAATAAGACATCAGTCTTTGCAGGCCCTTCCGGGGCGGGAAAGTCATCACTGCTTAACCGGATACAGCCTGGCTTGGAGCTTAAGACGGGAGATCTGAGCAAGAAGATAGACAGAGGGACTCATACCACCCGGCATGCAGAGCTGATAAAGCTTGAAAACGGGGGGATGGTAACAGACACCCCGGGGTTCACCTCTCTTGATATAAGTGAGCTGGAGCTTGAAAAGCTGGAAAGCTGCTTTCCGGAATTCGGGCGGTATAAGGCTTGCTACTTCCCCAACTGCATGCATGACAGGGAGCCTGACTGCGGAATAAAGGAAGCAGTTGAGGAAGGCCGAATAAGCAGGATAAGATATGATTTCTATATAACCTTATTGAATGAATTGAAAGAAAGCAGGCGTTTTTAGATGATTAAAATAGCACCATCCATTTTATCAGCGGATTTCGCTAATCTGGAAAGAGACATAAGAATAGTTGAAGAGGCCGGAGCAGATTGGCTGCATGTGGATGTTATGGACGGGCATTTTGTTCCGAATATAACAATAGGCCCCCCTGTGGTAAAAAGCCTCAGATCAAAAAGTAAGCTGGTATTTGATGTACATTTGATGATCGAGAAGCCTGAGCTGTATATAAAGGCTTTTGCAGAAGCCGGTGCCGACATTATCACAGTACATGCAGAAGCCACAAGCCACCTGCACAGGCTCATACAGATGATCAGGAGCGAGGGGAAGAAGGCAGGAGTTGCTTTGAACCCGGCTACTCCGATAAACGTACTTGAGCATGTGCTTGAGGATCTGGATATGGTTCTTGTCATGAGTGTGAACCCGGGCTTTGGAGGGCAGAAATTTATTGAAGCCTGTTATGACAAGCTTGAAAGGATAAGAAGTGTCATAGACAATAAAAACCTTGCCATCGATCTGCAGGTTGACGGAGGAGTCGGACCTGACAATATAGGCAGGGTTATTGGAAGCGGAGCAAACGCAATAGTCGCAGGCTCAGCAATCTTTATGTCGGGGGATATACCCGGAGTGATCAAATTGATGAAGGAAGCAGGCCGCAAGTGATATGAAAACTGTCATTATCGGTAGTGGGGAAATATATGATTACAGCTTCTGCCTGGAGATACTGAAGTCGGCGGACCGGATAATCTGCGCGGACGGAGGTACAAGACATGCGGTAAATATGAGGCTTACCCCTGATATCATAATAGGGGATATGGATTCCTCGGCAGGCAGGTACATAGAATACTTCGGAAGCAAGGGTGTTGAGATCATAAGATATTCAAAAGAAAAGGACAAGACGGATACACATATCTGTGTCGAGTTCGCCCTTGCCTTCTCAAGCGAAATAATACTTCTGGGAGCTACAGGCAGCAGGATAGACCATATGCTGGCAAATATATCGCTGCTCAGGCTTGGGCTGGAGAAGAACATACCCATCAGCCTGGTGGACAACAATAACAACATAACAATGATCAGCACTGCTATTGTACTGAAGGGCAGCAGAGGCGACCTGTTTTCGCTGATACCCTTTACGGAAAAGGTGGAGGGAATAACCACAAAGGGAGCCCACTATGAGCTTGAGGATGCGGTAATGGAGCTTGGAGACCCTTATGGTGTGAGCAACTACTTTGAGGGGGAGACGGTCAGTATAAGCATAAAGAAAGGCTATCTCCTGGTGATAAGGTCCAGGGACTGAAGCCGTAGGAAACGCATTTCAAAATTATTTTAAATAAACTTTATATATACTGTGGCAATAACAACTCTGCATTAATATTATATAGTGTAGGGTTTTATTAGTTTTTGTACATTTCAGATATTGTAAGGCTAAAATCATATATTGGGGGATTAACAATGAGGTATACATACAGGCGTTATGCGGGCTGCCTGTGTATCATTCTTTCGGTATTCATGATTTCAAGGATCATTCCGGCAGGTCTGTGGTATTTTATGATTGCCGCATTTATTGCATTGATAGGTTACCTGTTGTACAATTGCTTTTTCATATAGTGCGATCAGGAGGGATGGGTTTTGAGTATTTTCAGAAAAAGAAGGCTTATAGGTTTTCTTGCATTCTGTGTCGGCTTGGGGATATTATTTGCGATAATGGTGCCTACCATCGGCTGGGTGTTGTTTTCGGCAATATGCCTGATTTGTATGGGGGTATTTCTCATAAGGTTCTAGTCACAAAAAAGATAAAAAGCGCGTTTCCGCGCCTTTAATTACACTGCTCTCTGTACTTTACCTGATCTTAAACATCTAGTGCATACATGCAATCTCTGTGGAGTACCATTTACAATAGCTCTCACAGTTCTGATGTTGGGCAGCCAGGTCCTGCGACTACGTCTGTTAGAGTGGCTAACCTTGTTTCCAGAAACCATACCTTTTCCGCAAACTTCGCAATTTCTTGCCATGAAATACACCTCCTTCGGTAATGAGCCTCAAATTACACGTACCAGCTGACATTAAGTATAATTCGCTCTGTCATTTATTTTTAAGTATTTTTATAGTATTTGAACTTTATAAAAACAAATATATTTTAACATAATGTATTATAAATGGCAACAAATATTTCGGACTAGGAATGAGCTCCTCTGGGACAAAGAGGGACAAGCATAATAGTAGGAAAATGCGGCATACGGAACGGTTCGCAACCGTTCCGCTTGTCATCCTTCATATCTTCTATAGCATCTCACTATTTATAATACTTTACTTCTTAGCCTTGTTTATAGTATTATTTACTATGTCAAAACAAGTTTGACAATGAATATATTACTATCAACAGCTAATGTTTATTATATTATTTGTTGAAGTATATATACATATAATATAACGAGGCACCAAATGTCACCCACTTTAAACAGGAGGAAGGTATCGATTCAGTTTTTCTGACACCGGAGATATCTCCCGGCCTCGTTGGAACGGTCCGTTGTAATTGCTTGCGCAATTACTTCCGGTGTTATAAAATAGAAAGAAAAAGCGGGAGGAGATCACATGTCTGCCAAATACAGGACTCAATACGGTGAAGTTAACATATCAGATGATGTTCTGGCTACAATTTCAGGCCTGGCAACTACCGAATGCTACGGCTTGGTCGGAATGGCCAGTAAAAATGCTAAAGACGGCCTGGTTGAGCTTCTAAAAAAAGATAATCTTGCAAAGGGCGTGAAGGTCACTGCAGAAGGCGAAGAGATAAATATCGATTTATATATAGTTGTGGAATTCGGGACCAAAATATCTACCGTTGCAGACAATATAATAAGTAAAGTAAAATATACCTTGGAAAACCAGACAGGTCTCAAGGTCAAAAAAGTCAATATAAATGTACAGGGTGTCAGAGTATAAGCTTAATAATATTCAGCAGACTATTCTACCGGATAGGGTTAAGCCGACCGCGGATGCACACGATTTTGCAAAGGAAATCATCACGCAGGCGTGAACAAAATCGGCGCGCAAATTCTCCGAGGCGAATTTGAATAAGGAGGTTCTAATTTTGTCAACTCATAATATAGACGGTAATCAGCTAAAAAACATGATAATATCAGGGGCAAACAACCTGGAGAATAATAAAGGACCGATAAATTCCCTTAATGTTTTTCCTGTGCCGGATGGTGATACAGGCACCAATATGT
>JAEXXN010000344.1 GCA_023405875.1 Bacillota bacterium
GGAAAACAGCGAGGTATGTCAGGTACAATGTTGGTATAAAAAACAGCATAGATGGCATGCTATTTAATATTGCGGAGGTAAGTTTGTACAATGGTTAAAACAGTTGGAGTCAGGTTCAAGAAAGCCGGCAAGATATACTATTTTGATCCCATGGATTTTGAAATAAATATTGATGATAATGTTGTAGTAGAGACTGTAAGGGGAATAGAATTCGGAAAGGCCGTACTGGGGATCAGGGAGGTGGATGAAAGCGAGATAATCGCTCCTCTCAAGAAGGTCCTGAGGATCGCTACCGAAGAGGACAACAGGATATATGAAGAGAACAAGAAAAAAGAGAAGGAAGCCTTCAACATATGCCTCCAGAAGATAAACCATCACAATCTGGGGATGAAGCTTATAGATGTGGAATATACCTTTGACAACAATAAGATAATATTCTATTTCACAGCAGACGGACGTGTTGACTTCCGTGAGCTTGTGAAGGATCTGGCTTCAGTTTTCAAGACCAGGATAGAGCTGCGTCAGATAGGTGTAAGGGATGAAGCGAAAATGATAAGCGGTATAGGCCCTTGCGGTAAATGCTTATGCTGCTCTACTTTCCTCGGAGATTTTGCCCCTGTTTCCATTAAAATGGCAAAGGAACAGAATCTATCCCTCAATCCCACCAAAATATCCGGTATTTGCGGCAGACTCATGTGCTGCCTGAAATACGAGCATGAAACCTATGAGTGCTCAAGAAGATATATGCCTAAGGTAGGTGCTCTTGTTGATACTCCCGAGGGAAAGGGAGAAGTGGTTGAATCCAATGTGCTGCTGGAGAAGGTAAAGGTCAGGCTGGAGCTTATGGAGGGCAACCTTCGCGTCATAAAGGATTACTCTGTCAAGGAGATAGTTCAGCTGAAGCCCGGAAAGGATATTGAACCTGCTATTGAAGGGGATATTGAGCATCTGGAGCAGCTTGAGGATAACTAGGCATTCTACAGTGCCTCGCAATGCATATCGCTTCTTGAGCATGCGAGGCACTGAACCAAGGATATGCTTATCAACACTGTAAAAGACGGGAAATTTGTTATGTAATAAGCTTGCCTATTAAAAGTTGGCCAAAGGGTTTTATTTATTAAAAAATAGTGATAGAATAAGTATGTAATTTATTTAGGAGGTGTTACTATGGCATATAAAATACAAGATTCTTGCATAAGCTGTGGTGCATGTGAACCAGAATGTCCGGTTAATTGCATTAGCCAGGGAGACGACAAATACGTAATCAGCCCCGATGAGTGCATCGAGTGTGGTGCTTGCGCAAATGTCTGTCCTGTAGATGCTCCGGTACAGGAATAATTAAAGCTAGAAAAAAGACCTTACAGGTCTTTTTTTCCATTAGTGAGGGATATCATGGAAAAACTTGTTTTACAGGATGAAGCCGTTGATGATCTGCAGAACGGATATAAAATAATCCAGAAAACCAACTCCTTCAGATATGGAGTTGATGCAGTGCTTCTGGCTGACTTCGCCAATATAAAGAAAGACCACTCTGTTATCGACCTGGGTACCGGTACCGGAATAATTCCCATACTTATATATGCAAGGAAACAGCCGGTAGAAATCACTGCAGTGGAGATTCAGCAGGATATGGCTGAAATGGCTGAACGAAGTGTCCGGCTGAATGGGCTGGAAGAGCATATAAAGGTGCTGAATATGGATCTGAAGGATGCCCCGGAGCTATTGGGAAAAGCGAGGTATGATTGTGTCGTTTCCAACCCTCCATACGTGAAGAAGGAATGCGGGATCAACAATCCTTCCGAAACCAAAGCAATTGCCAGGTTTGAAATAATGTGCAGCCTTGAGGAGCTGCTGAGTACGGCAAAGGAGCTTTTGAAGCCCGGAGGCAAGCTTTGCATGGTGCATAGGACGGACCGTCTTGCAGATATTATTTATGAAATGCGCAGCATCGGCATTGAACCGAAGAGAATAAGGTTTGTACATCCATCCATTGGGAAGAGGCCCAACCTGCTTCTGATCGAAGGAACCAGGGGCGGAAACAAGGAGCTCAGGTTCATGGACCCTCTTTACATACATGACGAAGCAGGAAATTATACCGAAGAGATATACAGGATATACGGGAGGACAAAATGATGGCAGGAATTTTATATCTGTGTGCAACTCCCATAGGAAACCTGGAGGATATAACGCTGAGGTGCATAAGAATACTGGGTGAGGTCGACATTATTGCTGCCGAGGATACAAGGCAGACTGTCAAGCTGTTGAACCGTTATGAGCTTCACAAGCCCCTGGTCAGCTATCATGAGCATAACAAGTATGAAAAGGGCGGGGAGCTGGTTGAGCTTTTAAAGTCAGGCAAGAATATAGCATTGGTATCCGACGCGGGAATGCCGGCAATATCCGATCCAGGGGAAGAACTGGTCAGAATGTGCATAGATAATGATATTGAGATAATTCCTATTCCGGGACCTACCGCATCACTTACAGCCTTGATAATTTCCGGCCTGTCTACGGTAAGATTTTGTTTTGAGGGATTTTTACCGTCAAATAAAAAGGACAGGAGGGAAAGGCTGAAGAAGCTTTCCGGCGAAACGAGAACTATCATACTTTATGAAGCGCCTCATCGCCTGCTGGAAACCCTTGAAGCTATAAAAGAGCAGTTGGGAGAGAGAAAAATTTCGGTATCAAGGGAAATAACCAAGAAATTTGAGGAGACGGTACGGGCGGACATAAGCCAGGTAATAGAAATATTCAGGAACAGGACAATTAAAGGCGAATTTGTTTTAATTATCCAGGGCATAGATGAAAAAGAACTTATTGATATTGAACTTAAGAAATGGGATAATATAACCATTGAGGAACATATAAAAATGTATATGGGACAGGGAATGGGGAAAAAGGAAGCAATAAAAAAAGTGTCGGAGGATAGAAAGCTGCCTAAGAAGGAAATATATAAAATAGGCTGTAATATTGAATGATGCTGTATTGCTTATCTGAATATAAATTGTGTAATTTATAGGATACCCTTCTGAATATTTCGCACCGGTGAACCTCGATTAAATTTTTATAGTGTGAAAGGTGCCTGTCTAAGCTTTTGAAAGGAGGAACAATTATGGCTTTTACAAAGGATATGACTGTGGCTCAGATTCTCAGAGCAAATCCTAATACTGCCGAAATTTTCATGAGATACGGTATGCACTGCCTCGGTTGCCCCGGTGCAACAGGTGAGTCTGTAGAGCAGGCTGCTATGGTTCATGGTTTTGATGCAGATCAGCTTCTGGCTAATTTGAATAAGGTTAATGAATAAATTAGAAGGTTAGGATAGCTCTCTAGTGTTGCATCCAGGTAATATATAAGAAAAGCCCGTGGGAAATCTTTATGATATTCCACGGGCTTCCTTCTTAAATGACAATCCTCCCAAGTATCTCAAGGAAAAGCCGGTTTATCGCTGCTGTGAAAGTTGAATTATCTACAAATCGGTTCAACTGATTCCTGCTCGGCGGAGATTTTTCTTTCCCCATCCGGTTCTTTACTCAACTCGGTGATTTTCAGTCTCTTAGGCTGACCGAATTCGTCATAATCTTCTTTAAAGGTATCATATTTATAAGGATTCCACGCCACTTTCATCAGGGCATAGGTTACAGGCGCCAGGAAGATCAATGTGGGAATACCTCCCAAATTAGATAACGCCTTTAATCCATCCAGGCCGGCGAAGCTCATGGTGATCCAGGCAACCAAGCCTAGGATAGCACCCCAGATGATTTTCAAAATGGCAGGGGGTTCCGGACTGTCCGGAGAAATACCAAATGTGCTTAATCCGGCTAAAGTAGCGCACATAGCATCAGCACCGGCAACATAGGTCAAATACGCAGTAGCAACGAAGATTGCACTGATCAAAGCACCCAGGGGCAAATGATTAAAGAAAGCATAATTGACCATCTCTGCCCCCTTGGTGGCCAGGATATCTCCCAGTCCGGCTTTCTGGAAAATTTCCATATGAATAGCGGTACCGCTGAAAAATGTAAACCAAATTATATTAAACAAGCTGGCAAGAAATACGTTGACGGTTACTACCGCCCGGACAGAATATCCATAGGAAACTCTGCCTAAAAACGCAGCGCTGATAGGTGCCCAGGCCATCCAAGCAGCGAAATACCAAATAGTCCACCAAATTGGCCACTGATCTCCTGCTACTACTCCGGTAAATAAGCTTTTGGAGAAGAAATTGTCCAGCATGTGGGCAAAGGACTCTACCCCCAGGTTGATACTAAAGAGCGTCGATCCGAACAGAATAACCCATGCGATAAAGAAAAAGAACACCCATAGGTTGATTTCAGCCAGTTTCTTCACACCATTAGACAGGCCTGTAATAGCGGAGATAACAAAAGCCGCCACGATAGCACCCATGACAAGCAGCCATACAAACCTGTTGCTGGGAACACCCCAGAGATGATTAAGTCCCCCGGAAATCAATAATGTACCAACACCCAATGAATTAGCAACTCCTAAAACCATGGGCAAAACAATAGCTGAATCTACTATGTTGCCAATAATACCTTCTGTTTTGTTGCCAAGAATAGGAGCAAGCATAGATGATACGGCAAAGGGCTTTTTCATATTATAGTAAGCAAAGGCAAACATAACGATAGGTATGCCATAAATTGCATAGGGTAAAAAACTCCAGTGCATATATACGGTAGAAAGAGCAAAAATAGCGGATTCGGGTGAGTTTGGTTCAATGCCCAGAGAGGCTGGAGGCTGGGTTATATGATATACGGGTTCAAGAGCGGCCCAAAATAGGAGAGCAGTTGCTATTGTGACGGCTAAACTGACAGCAAACCAGGAAAAAGGCTTTAATAGCGGTTTAGCATTGGAGCCGCCGATTTTAACTCTGCCAAAGGGCATTACACAAACAGCAACACAGCCAAAAAACATAATTACAGTAAGTACTTCATATCCTGCTCCGAAGAAACCCATTGACCAAACAGTGACCTTTGAAATAGTGGAAGAGAAGATTTCTAAATTAACTAAGCTTAAAACTGTTGCAATAACTAAGATAATAAAAGACGGCCAAAATACCACTGGTTTAAGTTTGATTTTCATGTTATTCCTCCCTAATCTAATTTTTAATTGGTAATGAATCAGAGCTTCCTTCCGCATACCTCCAGTCTGAAAATATTTTGTTGTTTCAGTCACCGGTTAAAATAGTATTTTACCGATCTTTTCTTCCACATTTCTTATATAATCGCAAGCAATGACTTGTTCAGCAACCATTTCAATATAAGGCTCCAGCGGTAAATCGCATTCCATAACAGGAACAGCTTTTCTTACAAGATTATAAACAGCCTTTGTGCCGGAAGCAGGTTCTATATTCTCATAGCAATCCAAAGCCTGTGCACCGCAGATTAATTCAATTGCACAAATATATTTCGCCAGTTGAATGCTGTCATAGGCTTTTTTTGCTGCATTATAGCCCATATTGACATAGTCTTCCTGATTGGCACAGGTAGGCAGGTTATCGACAACCGACGGATGAGATAAAATTCTAAGCTCACCCATGAGGCCTGCTGCAGTATACTGGATCATCATCAAGCCGTTATCATGGGCAGCATTTTTATTTAAAAAGGCCGGCAGCTCACTAACCAGACGGTTCAGCATACGGTCAATGCGACAGGCTGACATTTTGCACAGGTCTGTAATGGCTATGACTAAAACATCAGCGGCCATTCCTGCATAAGTGCCGTCTGCATTACCCCCCATGAGGGCAATGGGAGTGCCGTCTGCCTGTTCGAACAATAACGGGTTATCTACCGCTGAGTTCAGTTCGATTTCTAAAACATCGAGACCGTCTTTAATAAATTTTTTTACGGCTCCATGGAGCTGTGGGACACAACGCAGTGAAAGCGCGTCTTGCACCCGGTGCCCCTTATATTTTTCGATAATCGGACTATCTTTTAATATGGCGCGGATATTTGATGCTGTCCACTCCTGGTCAGGATGGGGGCGGACCTTCATAAGTCGTTCATCCATCGGCATTAACGTACCTTTTAGAACCTCCAGGGTCAACGATGCTGCAATATCTTGTGTTTTGGCAAGCGTTACTGCGTCGTATAGGGCAAGGGCTGTAAGTGCCGTTACGGATGTGGTTCCGGAAACAACGGTAAGGCCCTCCTTTGATGATAAAATAGCCGGCTTAAGTCCGGCACTTTCCAAGGCTTTTTTTCCTTCCAGGAGCTTTCCCTTGTACCAGGCTTTTCCCTCTCCGATCAGAACCATTCCGATATGGGATTCCAAAGAGACATATCCGACTGAGCCGTGCCCGGGCACTCTTGGTACTATATTGTTGTTCAGCATATCCCGCAGCAAATTTAAAGTTTCAAGGCGGATTCCCGTATAACCACAGCCAAAATGAACCAGCATGATAAACATGATCGCACGGGTGCATTCCTCATTGATCGGCTCACCAACTGAACAGGTATGGGCCAGAATATGATTTCTCTGAATGATCTCTCTATCCTTTTCCGGTACGAATTTCCTGCAGTTATCCCCTAATCCCGTTGTCAAACCGTAGATGGCCTGACCTTCTTTGCTGAATTGTTCGACATAGCTCCGACATTTGTTTACACGGTTGCAATATTCATCAGAAAATTCTACCTGCACGTATCCACGCGCCACACATATAACGTCTTCAATTGTAACTTTTTTTCCAAGAATGATTTTTTCCACTTGCTTTCCCTTTCCTTACGGTTTCATTTAATATAATAAAGGCCTTTATATGTGGTAACAGCAATTATTATGCCAACATTAAAAGGCTGTATTTACAGGAGAGCAAAGTAAAAGGTTATCTTTTTTATGTTAACTTTTTTTGCATAATGTTAATATTTTTTGCGTTTATATTGAATTTCCATGTGGTTGTGATAGTATAAAGGAAAAGTGAGTCAGCAAGCTGGTTAAGGAGAGGGAAGCTTATGAGCCTATTCGATTTTGGGGTTGTTATTGGAGAAATGCAGGAAATAAAAGAGATCCTTTGGAAGAATCCGTCATTAAAAGAAAAGTACCATCATAGCTGGTCGCTGAAAAAAGGCAGTCAGATAAGCGATATACTGCCTGATATTTCGCCGGATGAACAGGGAAAGATCATGCTTGATAACGATGTTTACTTATATGAGACACTTTCTTTAGCTCCTGCTATGACGGTCTATCTTTTTTCCTTGAAAAGCAAAAGGGAGATTCTCTTTGAACAGGTATTGGAATTACTTACCGAAGGAATACAGATATATGACAAAAAAGGCTATATGATTTATTGCAATAAAACAAGCCGCCGCATTTCCACAATACCGGACTCTATGAAAATAATCGGCAAGCATATGCTTGACATATGGAATGTCAGAGAGGAGAAAAGTGCCACTCTTTCCTGTTTGAAAAAGAAAGCGCCCGTCAAAAACAGGGTAGACACGTTTTTCTCTATTTCAGCCGGAGAGGTAACCACTATCAATACGGCATATCCACTTTCCCAAGATGGCGAGATCAAAGGAGCTGTACTTTTTGAACGTGATATCCTGACAATTCAAAAGCAAAAAAATGAGTTTGAGACCAGCTTGAAAGCCTTAAAAGAATATACTTCCGCCAATCCTTCGATAGAATTTTCGAGTTATACTTTTGAGCATATTATCGGGAATAGTGCTCCTTTGCGCTCGGCGGTGGAACTGGCCAGCAAATTCGCCTCTCTTGATTTTCATATTCTTTTGATCGGAGAAACCGGAACCGGTAAAGAAATGTTTGCCCAAAGCATTCATCGTGAAAGTGCCCGCAGCCGAAATAAATTTCTTGCGATTAACTGTGCGGCATTACCGGACACGCTTATAGAAAGCATGTTGTTCGGGACTACTAAAGGATCTTTTACCGGCAGTGAAAATAAAGCAGGTTTATTTGAAGAAGCTAATGGCGGAACACTTTTTCTGGACGAATTGAACTCTATGAGCCTGGCGATGCAGTCTAAAATTCTTCGTGTCGTTCAGGAGGGTACATTCCGGAGAATAGGGGGAAACAAAGATTTAATAACCAATGTACGCATTATATCATCTTGTAATGAAGACCCTTTTTTGTTAGTCGAAAACGGTAAGATGAGGAGAGACTTATTTTATAGATTATCCTCTGTACAAATTCAGATTCCTCCGCTGAGGGAACGGCTGGATGATCTGGAGCTGCTGATTGAGAGGTACATCAACCTGAAAAAATATCAGTTTGCAAAAGCTATTGATTATGTTGATTCGGAAGTATTGAAGCTCTTTTGCAGCTATGATTGGCCCGGAAACGTACGTGAACTCTTTAATATACTCGATTATGCAATGAATGTAATGGAAGGGGGGGTTATTGATATGTCTTGTCTCCCTTCTTACATTACTGAAAAGGGTCCCTCGAGATCAACAACATTATTATCAAATCCGGACATTGATATTTTTCATTCAAAACTGGAAAATATAATCGGAGATTATGAAGCTGAGCTTCTGAAACAAGTTTTGGAATACTATGGAAACAATATTTCACATGCTGCAAAGTCTTTGGGAATATGCCGGCAGAGCCTTTCGTACCGCCTTCATAAGTATGGAATAGTTGTATGACCCCATATACAATTCTTGGAGAAAATTAATCTGTCTTTACCGGACATAAAAAGAACCTCCTTTGTTGTTTGGGTTTATAGCTAAAGCTATTCAAACACAAAGAGGTTCTTTTTTCATTATTGAATTATCGGCTTGTCAACAACTAGTATTTACTTTAATGTAACACTAGAGGGATAGCTCCTAACCTTTTTAATTACTTTTTGAATTCGTCCATACAAGCTGGACAAATATTTTTGCCCTTATATTGAACTACGTCCTTTGCATTTCCACAGAATATGCATGCCGGCTCATATTTCTTCAGTATGATGTGCTCACCGTCAACATAAATCTCCAGTGAATCTTTTTCCTCTATATTAAGAGTTCTTCTCAATTCTATTGGAATTACAACTCTGCCGAGCTCATCGACCTTTCTCACAATACCTGTTGATTTCAACTAAATCTCCCCCCTTTGCATTAAACAACAAATTTCGACAATTTATTTTATAATTAATATTAACATTTATGACAATAAAAGTCAATAGTGTAAAAAAATATTCCCATATAGACCCAGATTATTGTAATCCTTGGAATTGGTGGGTTTCAGAGAGGCCCGGTATTTTAGTAAATATAAATAATAATAATAATAAAATTCAGAAAACTAAAAAGTGAATTCCAGGCTAAAAATGAATATTTTTCATAAAGCCGTAAATGATAGGTTTATTGAAATTGAATTAAAAGGCAACCAAAATAGTAGGGAGTGAAAAGGCTTATGAAAAATAACAAGGTCAGCGCTAATATAGCGGCGGCTGCACCTCAGGAGCCGTATTGGCTGGCTTCTACAAGCAGAACAAGCTATCCGGCCCTTGAAAGGGATTTAAAAGTGGATGTGGTGATTGCAGGGGGAGGAATGGTGGGGATAACCTCTGCATATATCCTTAAAAAGGCAGGTCTGAAGGTGGCAGTTCTTGAAGCCGGCAGGATCATACAGGGAGCCACAGGACATACCACCGGGAAGATCACCTCGCAGCACGGCCTGATATACAACAGAATAAAAAACTATATGGGCAATGAAAGAGCACAGCAGTATGCGGCTGCAAATGAGTCAGCCATCAGTACCATCTGTAGGCTTATAAAGAATGAAGGGATCGACTGCGATTTTCATTGGGAGCCTGCTTATATCTTTACGCTTGCCGATTCCTATATACAAAAGGTGGCCGATGAGGCATATACGGCAGAAAGCTTTGGTATAAAAGCAGCCTACATTGAAAGTATCCCTCTCCCCTTTAAAGTCAAAGGTGCCGTAAGATTTGACGGGCAGGCCCGCTTCCATCCCCGCAAATATCTTCTTGCGCTGGCAGGGAAAATAGAAGGGGATGGAAGTTATATATTTGAGAACACCAGGGTGGTGGATATGAAGGAGGGGAGCCCGTGTACCCTGATAACGAGGGAAGGAAGAAGGGTAGCCGCCGATTATGCCATTCTGGCCACCCATTTTCCATGCTATGACGGCAGGGGCTTTTATTTCGCAAGGATGTATGCTGAGAAATCCTATGCTCTTGCATTAAAGGTGAAGGAGAAGTTTCTGGGGGGTATGTACATAACCGCGGAGGACCCGGGAAGGTCGCTGCGGTCCCAGGAGCATGACGGGGATGAGCTGTTGATAGTATCAGGGGAGCATCACAAGACGGGCCACGGAACAAATCTCATGCAACACTACAATAACCTTCTGA
This sequence comes from Bacillota bacterium, assembly GCA_023405875.1. Classification (GTDB taxonomy): domain Bacteria; phylum Bacillota; class Clostridia; order Lutisporales; family Lutisporaceae; genus BRH-c25. Next base: position 10,331 of record JAEXXN010000344.1, read on the forward strand.
AATTTGCCCACGAGCACTATGAGGTACAGGAGCCGCTCTACAGGTGGTCAACACAGGATTATACCACCCTCGACAAGGTTCCTTATGTGGGAAGGCTGACTTCAAAGCATCAGAATGTTTTTACGGCAACAGGCTTCAAAAAATGGGGAATGACAAACAGTACGGTATCGGCGACGATAATTACAGACCTGATAACAAAGGGTGAAAATCCCTGGACTGAGGTGTATGATCCTTCCAGGTTCATACCTAACCCCTCTGTCACCAGCTTCATAACAATGAATGCCGGTGTTGCAGCCAGCCTTGTTTCAGGGAAGCTGAAGCCTGCGGCCCAGGATATTGAGCTTGAAAAAGGAGAGGCGGATATCGTAGAGCTTGAAGGGCAGAAAATGGGGGTATTTAAGGACGAAAGGGAACAGCTCCATACCGTGGATACCACCTGCACACATATGGGCTGCGAGCTGAAATGGAATGATGCGGAGAGATCCTGGGATTGTCCGTGCCATGGCTCCAGGTTCACCTGGGAGGGAGAAATAATAGAAGGTCCTGCAGTTAATGAGCTGCAGCATGACTGTCATGAGAAGAACAGGATAGATCCCAATATTATTTGATACAACCGTATATGGCGGCAGGGCATTCAGGCATAGCGAAATCGAAATATTTGCCTCTATTACGATAAAAGCGTAAAAATGAATTTTTTTTCACAAAGTGTAAAATTGATGAGATACAGCTTATACTGTGGTAATATTAAATTATGATAAAACTACCGGTAGGCTGTATCATACTCTGTCTACCGGTAAGAAAGCTATAATTTGCAGGAGGTTATTATGCAGAACGTAGTTCGGAGGTTTCTTAAATATGTAAGCTTTGATACGATGAGTATCGAAGAGTCCAAATCAGTACCCAGCACTCCCGGGCAGTTGGTGCTTGCCAGGGAATTGAAAAAGGAACTGGAGGAATTGGGATTAAAGGATATCAGCCTTGATGACAACGGATATCTTATGGCAACCCTGCCCGCAAACTGCGACAGAAGAATCCCGACCATAGGCCTGCTGGCGCATATGGATACGAGTGACGGTGCAAGCGGAGCCAATGTGAAGCCTAATATAGTAAAGAATTATGACGGGAAAGACATACTTCTGAACAAAGATAAGAAGCTGGTATTATCCCCGAAGGATTTTCCGGAATTGAAAAACTATATAGGGCAGGACCTGATTACCACTGATGGAACGACCCTGCTGGGTGCCGACGACAAGGCAGGGATTGCAGAAATACTGACGGCTGTGGAATATCTGCTGCAGCATCCTGAATTGCCCCATGGAGACATACGCATTGCCTTTACACCCGATGAGGAGATTTCAAGGGGCACCGACTATTTCGACGTGAAAAAATTCAATGCGGATTTTGCTTACACAATAGACGGGGGAGTCATCGGAGAGCTTGAATATGAAAATTTCAACGGAGCAAGGGCAGACATTGTTATAAACGGAAGAAGCGTACATCCCGGCAGTGCAAAGAATAAGATGATAAATTCCATGCAGGTGGCAATGGAATTCAGTTCTATGCTTCCTGAAGCCGAGAGCCCGCAGCATACTGAAGGCTATGAGGGCTTCTACCTTCTGGAGAGGATATCCGGGACCATTGAGACTACCTCAATGAAATATATTATCAGAGATTTTGACAGGTCAAAGCTTGAGGAGAGGAAAAACCGCATACGCAAAATTGCCGATTACCTGAACGGCAAATATGGCGATAATACAGTGGTACCGGATGTTGCAGACCAATATTTCAACATGAAGGAAAAAATAGAACCGGTGATCCACATAGTAGAGAATGCAAGGAAGGCGATGCTGGAAGCCGGTGTTACACCTATAATAAAGCCCATAAGAGGAGGCACCGACGGTGCAAGGCTGTCCTTCAAGGGTCTTCCGACACCAAATATCTTTACCGGCGGCCACAACTACCACGGAAGGTTCGAGTATATTCCCATAAACTCGATGGAAAAGGCAGTTGAGGTAATAATCAGGCTGATTGGCATATACAGTGCAAAGCAGGCATAAATAAAGCAAACTGTTTATTGCAGGAAGCTTTACTTCATAAAACCATAACCTCCGCCATACATTTAATTAGAATAAATGTATGGCGGTGTTTTTTTTGATCAACAATATCTGGTTTTATATGATAGTGATAGCCGTTGCTTTTTCAGCAACGGGAGGGCGGCTGGAGGCCGTGTCTGCCGGGATGTTCAGCTCGCTGCAATCCGCTATAGACCTGGCAATCGGACTGGCCGGGGGTATGATGCTGTGGTGCGGAGTATTGAAGGTAGCGGAACGTTCAGGCCTTGTTGACAACATATCCGCATTTTTGCGGCCGGTAATGAGGCTGCTCTTCAGGGGGATACCCTCAAAGGGCCCTGCTATGGGAGCAATGATAATGAATATAACCTCAAATATGCTGGGCCTGGGAAACGCTGCCACTCCCATGGGGCTTAAGGCCATGCAGGAGCTCCAGGAGCTGAACCCGAGAAAGGATACGGCCACAAATGCAATGTGCCTTTTCCTTGTGGTAAATGCCGCGCCGATACAACTGCTGCCGGCTACGGTATTATCCCTGAGGGCTTCGGTGGGTTCAGCGAATCCGGGAATAATAATACTTCCTGCAATAATCTCTTCCTTGACTGCCGTAACAGCCGGGGTAATAGCCTGCAAGCTGCTTGAAGGCAGGAAGGGAGGCAGAGGATGAATTTTATAATTCCGCTTATTGTACTGCTGATTCTTATCTTCGGATATATCAAGGGAGTGAAGGTTTACGATGCATTTATAGAAGGAGCAAGGGACGGGCTGATGATCACCTTCAGGATACTTCCGTACATAGCGGCAATGCTTCTTGCCGTAGGCATGCTCCGCAGCTCCGGCGGACTGAGCTTTCTGCTGTATGTTCTCAGGCCTCTTACAGCCGCGGCGGGTATTCCTGAAGAGGTCATGCCCCTTATTATAATGAAGCCTTTATCAGGCAGCGGCGCTCTCGGAATCCTGGCAGACATATTGAAAAGCAGCGGAGCAGACAGTCCGGCAGGGGTGCTGGCCAGTATAATAATGAGCAGCACTGAAACGATATTTTATACTATTACCGTATATTTTGGTTCTATAGGGATAAAAAATATCCGCCATACACTGGCGGCAGCAATTATTGCGGATCTGGCGGGAGTGGCGTCGGCAGTATTGCTGTGCAGCCTTGTGCTTTTCCGATAGAGGGGAGAAAGCAATAATAGGGGAATTAAAGTAAATAATATAGTATAATAGATACAAAACAATCAAGGTGGAATTCTGATGAAGCTTAGAAGCGTTTTAACATTGCTGCTTATCTTATTAATAGCTGCTGGTTTTGGACTGCCGGATTTTCTTCCGCTGCCAGGCATTGATTTTAGTGCTTTCCCCTTAGAATTCCCGATAAGTGCGATGACTGCCGATGCTGAAGTTCAAAGCGTTGAGGAGCTTGAGGCGGTAATGAAGGCTGCCATCGGTGAGGCAAAAGAGAGCGTCAAGGTAAGGATAATCAGCTATGATGAGAAAACCTACGATATAAACAGACTTTTTAAGAAGGTGCTGGAGGAGAACGCAGGGTTGGGCTTTGTATCAGGCTGCAATGCAAGTATCACAAGGACCTTTGAAAGTGCGCCCGCAACACTTGAACTGAAGGTGCAGTATCGTTATCCGGTTGAAACGGTCATTGCAATGAGGGAGTCGGCAGACAGCAAAGCAGCTGAGATCACCGGAAAAATAATAAAGCCGGGGATGAGTGACTATGAAAAAGTACAGGCAATTCATGACTATATAATAAAGAATTCAGTATATGACAGTGTAAACGCAAACAAGGATACAGTACCTGCAGAGGGGCATGAGGCATATGGAGTGCTTGTTGACGGTACAGGAGTGTGTGACAGCTATGCAAAGGCCTTTAAGCTGCTTTCGGATAAGGCCGGAGTCCAATGTATGCTTGTAGAGGGAAGCAAGGCCGAAGCTCTGGGGCAAAACCCGGGCAGTACGGATCATGCCTGGAATATTGTATTTATAGAGGGAGAATACTACCATATAGATGCTACCTGGGATGATGTATCTGAGGACAGGGACAGTGACGAACTGGCTTACCACTATTTTAACCTCAATGACGGGGACATGCAGAAGACCCACGTCTGGGACAGAACCAGATATCCGGCATGTACAGGCACAAGCTATAATTATTACGTTTATAACGAGCTTTATGCCGATGATTATCAGGAGGCCGTTTCAATGCTGGCAAAGACTATATCAGCCAAAGAAGAGAAGCTGATGATGAAAATATCCAAATACAACAGCGCCACATATAATATTGAAAGAATGCTGAAACGGGCCGTAGAGGAAAGCAGGCTGAAACGGGGCATAAGCGCAAAATGGATAATTAATGATCCTCTTGGCATAATAGACATAGAGTTTGAATATTGACACCTGTAAAATAATGTTGTATATTTTTATATATATCATAAAGGTAATGATGGGAAGAGTAAGTTGGAATAGCTGTCAAAGAGAGCCGGGACTGGTGTGAACCGGTACACAAAACCAACCCAACATGGCCCCTGAACTGCACAGGTGAGGCTGCTGCTTAGCTTGTGCCGGTAAGCTGACGTTATACAGCACAGTGATAAAGCCTTTTGGCGAGTCACTTACAGAGTTTTCTGCCGCGAGGCAGGATTGAATCAGGGTGGTAACACGAGCAGCCTTCGTCCCTTTAGTGGGGAGGAAGGCTTTTTTATATCTTCATTTCATTAATTAGGAGGAGTAAAAATGAAAGGTAAAAAATTTTATATGACGACAGCAATAGCATATACCTCCAGAGTACCTCATATAGGAAATACTTATGAGGCGGTTCTGGCCGACGCTATAGCAAGGTTCAAAAGACAGACGGGCAACGATGTATATTTCCTTACCGGAACAGACGAGCATGGGCAGAAAATCCAGGAGCAGGCTGAAAATGAAGGCCTGAAGCCCCAGGAGCATGTAGACAGGATCGCTGCCGAAATCAGAAGGATATGGGACTTTATGAATGTGAGCTATGACCAGTTTATAAGAACAACAGACAAGCAGCACGAAGTGACGGTCCAGAAGATATTCAAGAAGCTGTATGAGCAGGGAGACATATACAAGAGCTCTTATGAAGGTCTGTACTGCACCCCCTGTGAATCATTTTATACCGAGTCGCAGCTTGTGGATGGGAAATGTCCTGACTGTGGAAGGGAAGTAGTTCATGCAAGCGAGGAGGCATATTTCTTCAAGCTTTCAAAGTATCAGGACAGACTGATGAAGCACATTGAGGAGAATCCCAGGTTTATCTGGCCTGAATCCAGAAAAAATGAAATGATAAACAATTTTTTAAAGCCCGGGCTTCAAGACCTGTGCGTATCAAGGACCTCCTTCAATTGGGGCGTGCCTGTAAGCTTTGACGACAAGCATGTTGTTTATGTGTGGATAGATGCTTTATCAAATTATATAACGGCTTTGGGATTTGACCCTGAAGGGGAAAGCGAAGAGCTTTTCAAAAAATACTGGCCCGCTGACCTGCATCTGATCGGCAAGGATATAGTAAGGTTCCATACTATATATTGGCCGATAATACTAATGGCGCTGGGTGTGGAGC
>JAEXXN010000054.1 GCA_023405875.1 Bacillota bacterium
ACTTATTATTGCAGTACCCAGGCCTAATGTTGCCATTACTATTATGGGCGCTAAGGCATTGGGCAATATGTAGGTGAATATGATTCTAAAATCACCGGCACCTGTAGTAATTGCTGCCAGAATATATTCTTCTTCTTTTATTGATAATACGCTTGACCTGACGACTCTGGCATAGTTTGTCCAATATATCATACCCAATGCAAGCATTACATTTTTTGTACTGGGCCCCAAAGCTGCAACAAAAGCAATCGCCAGTAATATAATCGGGAATGCCAGAAAAATATCGACGAACCTCATTATTATCCTGTCTATCCAGCCTCCATAATACCCCGCAACCAATCCAAGGAACACTCCGACAAACATGGAAAGCCCTACTGCTATAACTCCAACCTGCAGAGATACTCTTGCTCCATATATGAGTCTTGTCAGAAGATCCCTTCCGAACTGGTCGGTTCCCAGGATATGCATACCTTCCGGCTTCTGCAGCCTACCCGACATGTTCATTTCATAGGGATCATAGGGCGATATTACCGGAGCAAAAATTGCACTGATTATTACGATTATGATTACTACTCCGCCTATAACTGCCGATTTATTGTTCATTAACCTTCTTAAAAATACAGATTTCATGGTTCACCTCTAATGACGGATTTTGGGGTTTAGTACGACATATAAAAGATCAACTAAAAGGTTTATTACCGCAAAGGTTATTGCCAGAAGTATGACCCCTCCCTGAACCAAAGGAAAATCCCTCTGGGATATGGCAGTAATAATTACTCTGCCTATGCCGGGCCAGGCAAATACGGACTCTGTAATTATGGAACCCCCTAAAAGGTTACCGAACTGCAAGCCTACTATCGTTATAACCGGAAGCAGCGCATTGCGAAAAGCATGTCTCATTATAACCTTTCTTTCTGCAGTGCCTTTGGCTCTGGCAGTTCTTATATAGTCACTGTCCAGCACTTCCAGCATTGTAGATCTGATCATTCTTGATATCATTGCGGACCCCATTATTCCCAACGAAGCTGCCGGTAAAATGATTTTTTTTAAGCTTGCCAGAAGTACCTCCGCTGAACCTGTAGTCAGCAATACCTTAAAGCCTTCGCTTATTGCTTCCCCTCTTCCGAAGGAAGGCAGCCATCCAAGTTCTACCGAAAAGAGAAGTATGAGAAGTACACCGATCCAAAATACAGGCATTGAAATTCCAATTTGCGCGAAAGCCATACTTGTATAGTCAATCCACGTATTCTGCTTTACAGCTGAGATAACTCCCAAAGGTACTGCTATCAATAATGAAATGATTAATGATGTTACTGCAAGTTCTATAGTAGCAGGAAAGCTCCCCTTAATGACCTCGAATACAGGCTGCTTAAGGAATATTGAATCGCCAAAGTCCAGGAACAGCATATTCTTCAGGTAGGAGAAGAGTTGGACAAAAATACTTCTGTCCAACCCCAAGATTGACCTTAACCTCGCAATATCTTCAGGCGTGGCATCCTGACCCAGCATTACCATTGCAGGGTCCCCAGGTATTAGCCTCATTATAAAAAATACAAGTATGGTTATACCAAATACGACCGGTATAATTTGAAGTATTCTGTTAAATACAAATTTAACCATCTAATCACCTGGTCCTGTTAGTTTTTTATTTTCGCATATCTCATAGCCGATATCTGACCGGAGGGCATTGGCGTGAAGCCTTCAAGGTTCTTGTTATACATTGCTATATAACCCTGAAATACCAGTGTTCTCCACATAACCTCATCATTGATCATCTGAGCAGCCTGCTGATAGATCTTTGCTCTTTCAGACTGTTCAGTAGCAGCTCTTCCATTGTCCAGCAGGGAATCCAGTTCAGGATAGCTGTATTTGCCGTAGTTCTGTCCGCCGCCGGTATGGAACTGTATATACATTCCTCTGTCAGGATCGTTGATGTTAAGCAATCCGACTATAGCAATTTCATAATTCCCGGCTGTCATATCGGCACTGAAGGTGGCCCACTCAAAAGTACTCACAGCAGCCTCTACTCCATTTGATGTAAGTGTGTTCTGAATGAATTCCAAAGCCTGAATTCTGTTTGGATCTTCCGTATGTGTTGATAATTTCACCTTAAGCTTCTTTCCATTCTTATCAAGTATCCCATCTCCGTCAGTATCCTTCCAACCTGCATCGTTCAGTATCTGCAAGCCCTTTGCAGGATCGTACGGGTAATCCTTTATATCTGATGAATATGCCCAGGATGCCGGTAAAACCGGTCCATTAGCAGGAGTATCCATATCCTGGTATATTTCTTTTGATATTGTATTCTTGTCAATCATATGAGCCAAACCTATTCTGACATTCTTATCCTTTAATAGTTCAGCCTGGTGGTTGAAGTTAACAAAGGTAACACCCAGACCATTGGTCTGATATACAACAACCTTGTCATTCTCTTTCATCCTCGGTATATCCTGAGGGGAAAGGGGTGAATGAATGAAATCCACATCTCCTGCTTCCAGCGCAGATACTCTTGTTGTATTGTCAGGTATAGTATATACTTCAATATTCTTTGTTGCAGGTGCACCACCGAAGTACGACTCATTTGCAGTCAGCTTGATAACGCTGTTCTTACTCCAGCTCACGAACTTATATGGACCTGTGCCAATAGGGCTTTCGGCAAAGCCAGGGTTGTCCTTGGCACTCTGCGGTACTATCTTATGATCCAAATAAGTCAATAAGGGAGCGTATGGTTCACTTAGATTGAACTGTACCGTATAATCGTCAGGTGTAAGTATTTCCTTTATTGGCACATATCTGGACCTTGCTGCTGAGCCGAAGTCTTTATCGAGTATAGTTTCATAGGTGTATTTCACATCTGCAGAAGTAAATGGAGTACCATCATGCCACTTAACATCTTTTTTCAAGTGGAATACAATGGTTGTAACATCCTTCTGCTCCCAGCTTTCTGCAAGATCAGGCTTGGGCTCCAGATTTTCATTAAGCTCTACAAGACCACTGAACAATAATTCTCCTATTCTGGATACTGTTACATTAGTTTGAAGCCTTGGATCCAATGTATTTGGATCAACGTCAACCCCAATTTTTATTGTGTCCTTGTACTCTGTTGTTCCAGATGCTCCCTGATCAGCAGGTGGCGGCGCCGGTGCGGAACAGGCTGACGCCAATACTAACATTGCTACAATTACGACCAGACTGAGTATTCTTCTTTTCATTTTCGCTCCTCCTTATTCTTATTTTATTAATTAAGAAACCTGCTAAAATAGTGCATCTTACCAAACAACGTAAAACAATCGCCCATGGCCGATATACACAATATTGCCTTACTATGAAACAGTCCAATTATGCAGATTTCAAAATTGTTCCCATTGTTATCCTGCTATATACTTTCTATGTATCTTTCTATGTTTTCTTCCAGTATATTCAACGGTATGGAGCCCAACTCCAGAACAGCTTGATGATAGTCTTTGATATCAAAGCTCTCCTTTAATACTGTTTCTGCTTTTATGCGGAGCTGGTGCATTTTGAGGCTCCCCATCTTATATGCCAATGCTTGTCCGGGCATATCCACCGCATACCTTAAGGACTCGGTAAATATTTCTGTTTCCGTAAGATAAGCGTTCTGCCTCATGAATTCCCTTGCTTTGTCCATTGTCCAGTCCAAAGCATTGAGACCGGTGTCCACTGCCAGCCTGGTGCAGAGCACCAAATCCCACAGATATCTTCCATATAAATCATAATCATTATAAAGCCCCATCTCATTTGCCAGGTCTGCCGAATATTCTGCCCATCCGTCTGCAAAGGCTGTGTTGAAATGCTGACTGCAAATCTTCGGCAAGCTTTCATCCTCATTAATCAGGTTCATCTGAAAATGATGCCCTGGCAGCAGCTCATGATGTACTATTGCTGCTGTTCTTATCTGGCACCTTTTATCCAGTTCGCTTCCGCTGAAATAATACACCCCGTTTTTATCAGTTCCCACAGGTACGGCATAGTAACCCCACGAGGTCGAGGATTCCCTCGCCGCTTCTATCGGCCTTACCTCACAGTCAGCTAACGGCTGCTTGTAAAAATAATCCTTCAAAAGCGGCCTTATCTTATCCAATTGTTTTGACAATCGATTGCCCAGGGCTTCCTTAGTTTTGTCAAAGTAATCGGGGTTGTTATCCAAGGATTTATTAAAGTCTTCTATGGTTAAATTAAAACCAAGTCTTTTTATTATATCCTGCATTTTAGACTTGGTAATATCAATATTCTTAAGCCCTATTTCATGTATTTCTTCCGGTGCAAGGTCATAGGATGTATATACCTTTATCAAAGCTTTATAATAATCCAATCCCCCAGGTTGATTGCACAAACCGGCTTTGGCTTTTACATTTTTAATATAGTCATTCCTGATATAAGCAATTGTTGCTTTGATTTCCTCATTGAACCCTGTTATTGCATCATAGATCCTCCGCTCATATGCCGCAGTATCCTTAAGCTTAAGATAACCGGCCTTTTCTTCAAAGCTTAAGGACCCGCTGCCAGCATCCTGAAGAAAGCCTTCAAGCATTTTTTCCGATATCAGGCATTCCTCTTCCGGAATAGTTATACCTTTCTTTCTCTGCAAGTCCAGTTTTTCTTTTATCAATCTCATTGCTGCGGGGAGCTGTTCCAGAAGATTAATGTAATTCTCCAAGCTGCCGTTTTCAGTTATTGGGTAATTGGACAACCCTTTTATCAAATACGGTATAGGACACGTATTATGTGTAATATTAAATTTGTACCAATAATATTTCTGATTTGTGATTATGTACTCGCAGAAATCTTCTGCAATCTCAATTATTAGTTCATCATATTCCGATAAAGGGTTTTCCCTTTTTATGGTCTGAAGCCTCTTTTTAAAGTCCTCTGATTTTTTCGCATCACGCAGAGCCTTCTCATAGGACAGGTCTATTAATATGCCATCTTTGAAATCACACCTGGTAAAACTGTAAAAATCATTAGTACTTACATTCTTAAAAAATAAATCTGCTTCTTCTTTCAATAACTCGTTGGTTTTCATATAAGGTCCTCCTTATTCAACCAGAACCCAAACCAATTCACAATCGGTATCTCCTTCATTCAGACTCCAATGCTCCTTTGCCTTGGGGGTGAAGTTTATATCTCCTGTTTCCAGGTCTGAAAGCCCATCTTCTGTACCTATGGTAACATTTCCCTTTACAACAAAACTATATTCATCGCAATCATGGAAGGTTGTCCCTTCCTCCGGTATTCTTGCCCCTGGCTTGAGAACTGCTTTTCCGATTTTGATTTTTCTTCCCCTTGTCTGGCTTTCTATTGCGGTAATAACTGCATAATCGCTATGCTCCTCAACGCTGAAATCATTACTTCTTATATAACTCACCTTAACACACCCTTCATTTTCAAAAAATCAACAAAATCTATAATGTAAAACTATCAAAAAATTGTAGGGGTTATAATGCTCAACATAACCAGCTCCTGATCCTCCGGATTCATTGTTTTATGCGGAAGCGTTGACGGATAATGAATAGTTTCTCCTTCGCCTACTATATACTCTGTCCCGTCTACAACAAATGTAGCTGTTCCTTTTAATACATAGTAAAACTCTTCACCTTCATGTGTACTTTCTTCCTCTTGACAAAAATTTGGTTTCATTGTTACCGTTATGGCTTCCAGTTTCCTATTCTCGAACTTGCCGCTCAGTCTGATATAGCTGATAAATGATTTTTCCAATCTGAGTAATATCTGGTTGTCTTTCTTGTTAACAAAGCTTGTCCTGTAATCAACATCTACCAAATCCTTCAAGGAAACATCAAGAGCATTGGCAATACTCTTCAATGAAACTATTGTCATTGATGAGATACCTCTCTCCACCTGTGAAAGAAAGCTAACCGACAAATTAGTCTTCTCGCTTAGCTCCTTCAGTGTCATATTTTTCTCCAGCCTACGTTTTCTTATCTCCTTACTAATGTTATCTACTGTTTTTTGTTCCATTCTAGCCTCCCTCAAATTTCATATTACTTTATTTTTTCACTCTCACTTAAATTTTACAGCCATAACTGAATTTTGTCAATTAATATTTAAATTTTTCACTAGTACTCTATAATACTTATAGACATAAAAAAAGCGGCTCACGCTTATTTCTACGTGAACCGCACAATTTTATAACAAGATTTCAATGAGGGTTTTTGCAGACTTGCAAAAACCTACCCGAGCGTTTCAACGAGGCGGGAGATATGCTCACCGCC
>JAEXXN010000390.1 GCA_023405875.1 Bacillota bacterium
CATATAACCTGATCCACATACAGGGACTGGGGAGAAACTCCCGGATTTGCATTCATAAGGGCCTGTAGTGTCACGCCAAAGGCATTGGCAATGGCAGCCATTGTATCGCCGCGTCTGATCACATAAGCATTCTGGTTGGGGCAGACAAGCTGATCGGCTTTTTCCTGGGCGACGCAAATGACTTGGCCGATAAACAGCCGATCAGGAACAATATCCGGATTGGCAGCCAGGATTGCTGCTACTGTAGTATCAAATCTTCTGGCTATACCGGCCAGTGTATCCCCGCTTTTTATCGAATAGGGAGAGGTGCCGATAGGGCAGGAGGGGCCTTGGGGCTGCTGCCGGGGAACGCATATCGATTGCCCCACCCTCAATTGTTCGGGAACCAGCCCCGGATTTACTGCAAGTATGCCGGCGGCTGTTGTATCGTATTGAAGCGCAATTTTATTTAGTGTATCTCCGCTTTTTATGATATAGGGGGCTGAGCCTGCAGGGCATGAAGGAGCCTGAGACTGTGTCCGGGGAACGCATATCGATTGCCCGACCCTCAATTGTTCGGGTACCAGGCCCGGGTTGGCTGTAAGTATAGCCGGGACTGTGGTATTGAGCTGAAGTGCAATCCTGGCAAGGGTATCTCCGCTTCTTACTGTATAAGGAGCTGTACCGGCAGGGCATTGCCGTTCGGAACCTTCAACATTCATAGAATTCACCTCATATTACCTTTACTGATGTACCGACCGGTACAAGGTTAAACAGTTCACTGATATCCTGATTGGACATTACCAGGCTTCTTCCCTCCGATATATTTTCAATGTATTGAGGATTGTTCGTACCCTGTATGCCAAAGCCTGCTTCAGAGAGGCCAATCCACCTTGAACCTAGCTCTACACCGGGGTCCACCTGCTTATTCACAACCTCGAAGGTACCCCTTGGCACAGGATAAGCCGGGTTCTCAAGACCGATATTATAAGTCTTGAAAAGGCTGCCGTCACGATGAACCTGGAGGTTTCTGACCGCTATGTTGACGTCGATATTCACCGGAGATGGGGCAACAGGAATGCACAGCATTTGGTCCTTGTAGAGCTTGGAGGCCTCGATCCCATAGTTGGAATACAGAAGCTGTTCTGCGGAAATGCCGAAATAGGAGGCTATGGATTCCATAGTATCTCCTTCGTTAACGACATAATAATTTGTTGTGGGACATGCGGGATAGATCTGGAGCTGTAACGGAACGCAAAGCTGCTGGCCGATACGCAGCTGATTGGGATTGATGCCCGGATTGGCCTTCAGGATTTCATTTGCAGTTGTATTATAAAAGAAAGCAATGTTTCCCAGAGTATCACCGGCTCTTACAACATAGGGGACAGAGCCGCTTGGGCACTGTCTGCCAGTACCGTTGGTCATGCTTATCACCTCAAAATATATAATATATATTCATAATATTCCGGAGGTGACAGCAGTGTTACTTAATTATTTGATGATATCCGAGTCGATTCTCAGCTTGCTTCCTTTCTTGTATATCACAGAATTCAGATAAGAAATTATACGGTCCTTTGCAAAGAAGCCGATAGCCATAAGGATGCACGCAATTATGGAAACTGCTGCAACAACAGTATAGTTGCCCTGCTGAAGGCTTGCTCCGATATAGGTGGATACCACAAGAGCAGGAACGCGGGCAATGGATGATATCGTAAGGAATACCACCGGCTTGACCGGGGTTATTCCGGCAAGGTAGCTCAAAAAGTCCTTGGGCATTCCGGGTATAAGAAAAAGAATGAACATCACTGCTTCCGACTTTGGGCTATTTATAAGAAACTTGAATTTTTCAAGTGTCTCTTTCGATACGAACAGGTTTATCAATGAGTATCCCAGTAATCTCGAGGCAAAGAAAACAATAACCGAGCCTATGGTGATTCCAATCATTGAGTACAGGGAACCGAAAAGGGTTCCGTATATATAGCCTCCTGCCAGTTGAGTAAGGTCCCCCGGCAAAGCCGCAATTACGACCTGTATTATCTGGATTCCGATGAATATGGCGATTCCTGATATGCCGCGAGATGCAACCATGGTTTTAAAGCTCTGGGGATTTGCAGCCAGGTATAATATTTCCACTGAGTACTTGAATGCGATATATGCTATTGCGGTTATAAAAACCAGCAGCAGGGCAATCCTTGCCAATAATTGTTTCTGCTTTTGTTTGTCCATCTATTACCTCCTTATTTTGACTACAGCTGCATGAAGGCAGGTATGCCGAGGCGCTCCCTTACAAAGCCTTCATATAGTATTTCCTTGTTTTTTATGGTATACAGGTCGTCGGTCCTTGTAAGCGCAGGCTCCTTATCAAGCTTTATCACGCTGCTTTTTGCAAGTGCCTCAGAAACAAATTGGGAGCAGAAATAGTAGTTTTTCCTTTTCAGCGGCATATTAAACAGAATGCTGCATAATCCCAAAAAGTTGTACCGGTATTTATCCTTCTCTTTTGAAAACTCGCTTACATATTCTTTCAGGGAGCTGTACTGCTCTTCAGAAACCGTTACTTTTACGATCAGGCATTTGCAGCCTGAGTATTTTTTAAAAACACCCTCAGAAAGATTTTCCACCGCAAAGCCTCCGGAAAGAGGATTATTAGGATTTTTCCTTCCAAAGGAATACATTTTGGTAAATTCATCATCAAAGCTAAGGGATGCATGAGGGTACTCAATATCTGAAAATATTGAGATAAGTCTCGAAAGCCACGTTCCTGTCCTTGTGAAAACCAGATATATATTTTTTTTATCCATAGATAAAGTCACTCCTATATTATCAACATGTGTGGTACTGCCGTCCATAGCTGTATTATAGACATTCAAGCTTAAGGCTTTTTTAAGGCAGCATTAAAATTTCATTAGAATCGGCGCCTGAAGATCAACAGTGCTCCGGGAGCTTTGTATGTGCACATATATAAAGACGAAAAAAACTGCTACTTGCTTCAAGCAAGTAGCAGTTTTCAGAAAATGTAATATTAGAATATACTCTTGATCCACTCCCATATATTGCTGAAAAAGCTTGCGATAGGAGAGGGCTCTTTTTCGATTGGAGCTGATATCACCTGAGCTTCTGCTATTTCCGGAGGATAAGACTCCAACTGTACTGTGACATCCTGATCAGTATCTACTGCAAAAGTTGTGGCCTGGAAGCCTTCAACAACCTTTACCTGGTCTTTTCCGAATATGTCATAGATGTAAGCTGCATTTTCCTCGTTATACGGTGTTATGCCTATTTCAACATAGTCTCCCATCACGCCGGTATTTGTAACGGTAATGCCTTTGTCGGCAAAGTCCTTTGCATTTTTTTCAAACACATGCCTGTCAATTTCATTTTGCTTTTGAAGCAGAGGGTCGCTGGCACTCACTTGCTCGATCTGTATCGATACCGGTGTGTCCGGCGCAACTGTGTCTGCATAGACACCGGACAAGGAGCTTGCAAATATACAGGTACCTATGACCATAGCATGAATCGCTTTATTTTTTATCATTTTTAATTCCTCCTGAATTTTTGTCTGATTTAACTTGCATTCTGTATTAAAAGGCTGCTTAAGGTCGACCAAAGGTTCAGCATTTCTGTCATGAATGCATTTGTTTGTTTTCATAATATTAGATGGAGGAAGTGTTGATTTTGTTCCCTGAACAATTATTTACCAGGGAGAGTCACTATAATTTTTGTGCCTACATTGATTTTGCTCAGGACTTTTATTGTGCCTTCATGCCTCAGAATTATCCATTTCGCAATTGCCATACCCAAGCCTGTACCGCCGGTCTCTTTTGTCCTGGACTTGTCTGCCCTGTAAAAGCGGTCAAAAACATGAGGAAGCTCCTTTTCCGAAATGCCGATGCCGGTATCTTCAATGGTAATTATTGCAGCATTTTTATCCTGATAGCACTCCAGCTTTATTTTCCCGCCCTCGGGAGTATATTTGACGCTGTTGTCGACGAAAATCCTGATTGCCTCCTTGAGCAATGCCCTGTCTGCATTTATAAGGAGCTTTTCATTCCTTATACTTGTGACCTGATGGGTATTGTCGATCAGGACAGTTTCCTTGATGATTTCATCAATAAGCTCATTTATATAAAAATCTTCCTTTTCAGGCTTTTGTGTGTCCTTGTCGCCTCTGGCAAGGAAAAGCAGCTTCTCTATAAGCTCCTTCATGTTCTCCGCTTCCGTCTTTATTGCGGCTATTGACTCCTCAAGAACCTGGCTGTCGCTTTTTCCCCAGCGGTCCAGAAGGTTTGCATAACCCTGTATTACCGATATCGGGGTCCTGAGCTCGTGAGAGGCATCCGAGACGAACTGGTTCTGCCTCTCATAGGCAGACTGTATCCTGTCCAGCATATTGTTGAAGGTCTTTGCCAGATCCTTCAGCTCGTTTTTGGAGCCACTGACGTCAAGCCTTGTACCCAATTGATTTATAGAAATGTTCCGGACGGTATCCGTCATGACCTTTACGGGCTTCAGCAGCCGCTTGCTTGCTGCAGAGCCTATGATGATAATCAGTATTATGAAAAAAACATCCAGCAATATCAAGGTTATAATAAAGATTCCCGCATATTCGGTCTCTTCGGGTAATTTGTCATGAATCTGGATATAGTTCATTCCTGAATCTCTGATAATGCTGTTGTTGTAAACCATGGCAAAGCCATATTGGTTGAACAGTCCTGCGGGAAGGACAGAGCCGCGGCTGCCGGGGTCTGCTATAAGTATTACATTATCCGCTTCAAAGGCAATATTTCCAGCGGTATATCTGTTGATGAAAACTACAGAAGCAGGATCCTTTTCTGTAGTATATATTGCTTTTTCTGCTTCATCAAAAATTGTGATGCTCCTTCCACTTGATCTGGAAAGCTGCTCTATCTGCGAAGCGGGGATTTCCCGGCTCTCCGAAAGGTAGGCCGATATAAGGGAAAAATCCTTCTGAAGGTCGCTGCCTTCACTGCGCATAATATATGCAAAACCTCCTGCCAGGACTCCCAGGCTCAGCAGTAACAGCGTGCCGGTAATGATAAAAGCATATACTGAGGTCATCCTGAAGGTTATGGATAGCCGGAGCTTGTCGGATATTTTGCTGAATATGGTATTGGCTATTGAAAAGAAAAGCTTGAGGACTGCAAAGGGCATCAACAGCACAGGCTTGAGAAGCTTAAACCAGAGGATCGAAAATATTTTCTTAATTCGCATCTTTGATTGTATATCCCACCCCTCTAATGGTATGAATAAGCTTTATGTTATATTTTTCATCGATTTTGCTTCTCAGATATCTTATATAAACATCCACTACGTTTGTATCGCCGGAATAATCGTAGCCCCAGACCGTTTCAAGCAGCTTGTCACGGGTCAGGACTATATTCTTGTTCTCCAGCAGGTATTTGAGCAGTTCAAATTCACGCCGTGTCAGCTCAAGCTGGTCTTTGCCGTAAACAACGGAGTATTTATCCGCATCAAGAGACAGGCCGTTTGCATAAAGGTTTTTTTCTGCGGAATTCCGCGCGAGCTTTCTTTTGAGTCCTGCCCTGATTCTCGCCAGCAGTTCTTCTATTGCAAAGGGTTTTGTCATATAATCGTCCGCACCCATATCAAGTCCGATTACCTTGTCCATTACTTCATCCTTGGCTGTGAGCATGATAACAGGAATATCAGACACCTGCCGGAGCTTTCTCAATACCTCGATCCCATTCATTGAGGGAAGCATTATATCAAGGACTATCAGGTCGTACTCATTATCCAGTGCTTTACGAAGCCCTTCCCTGCCGTCATGGGACTGATCCACTGAGTAGCCTTCATGGCTGAGCTCCAGCTCCAGGAACCGTGCAATTTTTACTTCATCTTCGATGATGAGAATCTTTTGTGCAGACATATTTTCCCTCCTGTATATTACACGAAAAATATTTTAAATAACTGCTTCAAATTTCGCGTAAATATTTAATTGGCAATATTAGAATACTCCATAATCCCATAATTTAAAAGCAGGGAACGACGCCTGCATCGTTCCCTGTGCTTTCTTCGATTACGCATTGTTTGAAGTATTTGAGTTGATGCTCTCTGCCAGTTTTTCCTTTGCCTGGTTGACAGTATCGGTCATCCTGTCAAGAGTGGCATTGATCCTTGAGGTATCACCGCTGCTGCTCTCCAGTTTGAAGCGGTGGCCTGTGAGCAGGGCTATCAATAAGCCTATGGCGATGAATTCTATAAGAGGAAGCAGGATGAAGCCGATCAATGCTGCAATATTAACGGATATGCTGAATATCACATTTTCCTGCTTGTACATTTTTATTCTGGTATTGCTGCCCTTCCTGAGAAGTGCGCTGATTTTATCGGAAAAGCTTGCTCCCGCTGCTTTTGACACCCGGGCTTTTTTGTTCTTTTCCAGATATACTATAGC
>JAEXXN010000394.1 GCA_023405875.1 Bacillota bacterium
AACCTGTACCCTTGGGCAGCAGTGTTAATATGCTCAGGGCGGTGGTCGTCTTTCCTGCTCCGGTTTCACCTACAAGTCCTAGTGTCTCACCTTTCCTGACCGACAGGTTCAAGCCGTTTACGGCATATACTGTGTCGTCGGCGGTCTTATAAACTACATGCAAATTCTCTATATCAAGGAACTTATCTTTCATATTACGGCTCACCTCCCCTAATTCTTCAATTTTGGATCAAGCGCATCCCTGAGCCCATCCCCGATCAGGTTCATTGCTATGACTGAAAGCAGTATGGCAAAGCCCGGTATGGTGCAGAGGTATGCATAATTCCGCATATTGGCTTTGTTTTCCGAAAGGATGGTGCCCCATTCGGGAGTAGGAGCGGGAACACCGAGGCCTATGAAGCTCAGGGACGAAATGGTAAGTACCGCCTGGGCCATGGAAAGGCTGGCCTGGACGATAAGCGGTCCCATGGAATTCGGCCAGATATGCTTCATAATGATCCTGCTGTCCCTGGAGCCATAGGATCGTGCCGATTCTATATATTCCTCTTCTCTTATATTAAGTATGATAGCGCGTACAATGCGGGAAAACGTCGGTATCAAGGAGATGCTCATTGCTATAAGCAGCTTTGTAGTCCCGGCTCCGAGAGCCGCAACTATGGTAATAGCCATCAGTGTCCCGGGTATTGCCATTATGATGTCGATTATCCTCATGATTATGCTGTCGATCCGTCCTCCGTAATACCCGGCAATCGAGCCTATAACTGCTCCGATCGACATTGAAATAACGACCGCGCCGATTCCAAGGGACAAAGAATACCTCGCACCCCAAATAACTCTCGCAAACATATCCCTGCCAAGTGCATCAGTCCCGAACCAGTGCTCCCTGCCAGGGGATATGAACCTGGCTTTCAGATCCTGCTTGATAACTAATTCATGCCCGGCTATAAATGGAGCACATATTGCAATAAGGAGCAAAATGCAAAGAAGGGCAAAGCCCGCTAAAGCCATTCTGTTCCTTTTGAACCTGAGCCATATGGAATATACCTGACTCCGCTTCTTATACTTTTTCTTTAAGTCAGCCGTATTTGCAGTCATACTAAGCCTCCTTTGCCGTCTTGAAATTTACATACTGGGACCTCAGCCTCGGATTAATGTAAACATACAAGACATCAACAAGTAAATTCACAAGCCCTATTGTAGCAGCGATGAATATGATACAGCCCATTGCTATAGGCGCATCCTTCGTCCTTACTGAAGTAATCAGCAGGTTTCCTACGCCGCTTACGTTAAATACCTGTTCTGTAATGACCGCACCGCCCATAAGCACATTAAAGTTGATCCCGACTAAAGTAACAACCGGCATCAATGCATTCCTCAAGGCATGATAAAGGATGACCCTTAATTCACTGGCCCCCTTTGCTTCCGCAGTTCTGATATAATCAGACCGGATGACCTCCAGCATATTTGAACGGGTGGTACGCACCATTGAAGCCGTCAGGTTGGCCGCACACATAAACGTAGGCAATACCCAATGCTTCCACGTAATTATTCCTGTAGTGGGCATGGTTGCAGGCAGCCAGCCAAGCTCCAGGGAGAATTTCAGCATCATCATAAGGGCAAGCCAGAAGGTGGGTATCGATGTCATAAGCAGCGCCGTAAACAGGGTTATATTATCCATAAGGCTGTACTGCCTGACCGCAGAGATTATCCCCATGGGAATACCCAGGATTAGCATTACGGCTACTGCAAAAGCCGCAAGCTTCAATGTATTCGGTATACGGTTGGCCAATTCCTCAGACACCGGAGTATCATACCTCCAACTGGTTCCAAAATCCCCTTGCGCTACTCCCAGGAGATACCTCCCATACCTGACAAGAAAGGGATCCTCAAGCCTTAATTCATCCCGCATTGCCCGTAGCGACTCTTCAGTCGCGTCAAAGCCCAGTATAAGGGTCGCAGGATCTCCGGGGGTATAATTCAGAATGGCAAAGACTATAAGGGTTATGCCTATAATAATGGGGATCATAATCAGAAGCCGTTTCATTATATAATGCAACATATCATTACCTCCTAGTAGTTTGTAATGCTTCAATTCTGCGGCCTGCATGCCCTAAATAAAATGCGTTGCAGACCACTATACATTAGAGCTGTTTCCGTGTATCTCCCACATACGGAAACAGCTCCGCCGTATCATATCTTACTGCCTGCTCAAGCTTCTACCAGGACCACTCATATATTCTCCAGTCGACATAAGGACTGGGTGTCACACCCTTCAGGTCTTTGCTGCCTGCACCTGTGACAACAAAGGAATACAGAGGCACAACCAGGCAATTATCCTCCAGTATGATTTTTACAATGTCTTTATAAATACTTTCTCTCTTTGCCGCATCGGTTTCGCCCCGGGCTTCGTCAAGAAGCTTATCAAGCTCAGGGATGCTGTGGTTGGTGTATCGAAGCGTGGCGCCGGTATAATAATGCTGCATCAGGGGGATATCCGCATCGGGTGTAGTAGCGGTATAGTTTCCTATTGCTATGTCGTAGTCATAATCTGTCATTATGGAAGTCCAGTAAGCGCCGCTTTCCAGGACCTCCAGCTGGGCATTGATACCAATCTCCGCCAATTGGCCGATCAAGGTCTCGGCAGGTTTGTAATATGTCGGTGTCGTTATGCATCTCAAATTTACCGAGAATCCGTTGGGATATCCTGCTTCTTTCAGCAGGGCCCTGGCCTTATCCATATCCCTTGTATAGTAGTCCGGCACCTGGGAATAGCCTGCAAAGCCTGTAGGTATAGGTGAATTTATGACCTTTCCCAAGCCGTCGGTTGCGGCAATGACTACATCTTCTTTGTCCACTGCATATGCAGCTGCCTGCCGTACTCTCACGTCGGAAAAATACTTGCTGCCCGGTTTATCGGTATTAATGCCGGTATTGAATATGATCCAGCCCTGCCCGGGAGAATCGGCCAGATACCAGCTTAGCTTCTCGTCGGCTTCAATGGTGCTTTTATAGCTGGTGGCTATATTGGTCAGAAAGTCCAGTTCCCCTGCCTGGAGGGCAATTACCGCTGCATCTGTGTCCAGGCGGATACTGAAGGTCAGATCCTTTATGGCAGGTACTCCGCCAAAATATTTATCATTTGCCGTCATTTTTATGCTTTCACCCTTTACCTGGCTGACAAACTTATACGGGCCGGTTCCTACAGGATTCTTCTCAAATTCATCCTGTCCCACGGCGAGGAAAGCTTTTTTCGGCAGTATCCCCAGAATTATATCTGACAGGCAGGATAATGTCGGGCCATAAACCTTGGAATAATGGATTTTTATTGTTGCCTCATCAACGATCTCGGAATGATCGTAATATGCCAGAAAGGATTTTGCCTGCGTTCCGTTGGGATACTCCGCCAGCTTGGCGGCATGATAGTCAAGTGAAAAGGCGACATCCTCCGCCGTCAGCTTATCTCCATTGTGGAAGTATACGTCGTCCCTCAGGTGGAAGGTATAGGTCAGATTATCCTCTGATACCTCCCAGCTTTTCGCCAGCTCGGGGGAATATGAGCCGTCCTTATTGGTGTAAAGCAGGTTGTTGTACAGCTGGGTCTGAATGATATTGGGAATCTGCCCGTTTGACCTTCCTGCCGTCAGGAACTTCGGCTCCTGGGGAATGCCAAAGACAATATCCTGCCTGGCGCTTTCAGCGGCTTCAGTACCGCTGCCGCTCACTGCAGCAGCCTCTGTGCCGCTGCTGCCGCTGCTTCCCGAGCAGGACGCCGTAAACAGCATTGTGAAAACCAAAAGCAGGGCCAAAATAGATTTCCTTCTTTTACTCTTCATAATAACTCCTCACTCCTATTCTTTTTCTAAATTGCCTCCCTCATTGTCACAAGCAATTTTATTTGTTTTGAGGCAGGCTTTAATACCGTATACATGTGTACTGTATCCGCATGAATCATGCCAATAATGCGAAGAATTATAAAATATCGAATTTTCTGTCAACACAGCTTGCAGGGGAATGACGCAGGCCCGGAACAGGCTGGAATTGCGGCGGTTATTAAGATAAAGCCTTACAGCATAAAAGGACATTATATAATTTGTATAATGTCCTTTTTATCAAATACTCACTTTTTTACTCTATTTTATACCCATTTTCAGGTATAAATTTAAGCACACTTCTGCCGGCCACCGGCTCTTCTCTTTAGCTACGGCGCCCCAGCTTCTTCTCCCTCAGTCCCTATATAGCCT
>JAEXXN010000404.1 GCA_023405875.1 Bacillota bacterium
GTCAAGAGCAGCCTTATGGTACTGAGCATCACACAGACGAACCAGACTATGGCAGAAGCAACGTCCAACACTACCCAGTCAATAGCTGCTGCAGCTGAAGAGCAGAACGCCTCTATTGAGGAAATAAACAGCAATATAGAGATCATAACCCAGGTATCGGAGGAAATAAAGCAGCATATAGCTTCGGCGGTAATGGATAAGCTTATGTACGGCAAAGCCCTTGAACTCAGACAGAAGATAGAAAGGACCAAAGGCTTCACCGGCTCTGCCTCCGAAATGGAAGGGTTGGCAAAGGAGCTGGGTGTTGATGAGGTTGACTATACGGATACCAAAGGGGTCGTCTGTGCTTCAAATGTCAGCTCTGCACTTGGGCTGGACCTGTATGCCGTAATGCTGCGTCAGAACAGCTTCGACCTGAAGAAGCATATTTTCATAGATAAAAGCCCGTATTCGATGAGTCCTCTGATAAAAAGCGAACAATCCGGACAGCTTTTTAAATTTATTATAATCCCGGGTACGGATAAGGAAAACCTTTATCAGGTTGGACTGTCATACGAAGCCTTAAAAAAACTGTTGAACAAATAGTATAGGGAAACCGGTAATTATTGAAATTGCCGGTTTTTAATATGGCGTAAATGTGCTAACATGTTACTTATATAGTAAGCGTATAAGTTGATTTTTTATATTTGGGGGTATTACAATGAAGGTATTAGTTCTGACAGGAAGTCCGCATATGCAGGGAACCACAGCATTTCTTGCCGATGAGTTCTGTACCGGTGCAAAGGAGGCAGGCCATGAAGTGGTCCGTTTTGAAACGGCTAAGATGGATATCCATCCATGTACAGGCTGCTTTCATTGCCGCAGGAACAATGGAAAGTGCGTATATGATGATGATATGTCAAAGATATATCCTCACCTATTGGCGGCAGATACAGTTGCTTTGGTGACACCGCTTTATTATTTCGGTATGACTGCACAGCTTAAGCGTACCATTGACAGGTTTTTTTCAGTAAACTCCATATTGCGTGAGAAATCCAAAAAACTTTTACTGCTTGCGGCGGGGAGCGATAAGGATGATTGGGCAATGGAAGCCTTAACAGCACACGTTCATACCATGTGCCGCTATCTCCACTGGCAGCAGGGAGGAATGGTCCTTGCCCTGGGTTCAAGCACAAGAAAAGACGTGGAAGGCAGCCGGTATCAGGCACTGGCCAGAGAACTCGGCGCTAGGCACGACACATATTAAGGGAATAATAGTATAAAGAATAAACAAGCCAGTAATCTCAATGATTACTGGCTTTTGACGCCCAAAGTCTTAGAAGGGCACATATCCCGAATCAAACCAATTATTCTCCATCAATTCCTTGTACTCCGCCTGCAGCATATTGCGATGCTTGATCTCCCATTCGGAGAGGGTCTTCAACATTTCTTTGCCCTTAGGGTCTTCGGTGTTTTCTGAGAGCTTGAGGTAATACTCAGCCAGGTCGTTTTCCAGAAGGTAAGCCATTCTGATTACCGAAATATCACCTAAGGAAGATTCAAGCTCGGATTGAGGGATATTCTCCTTCTGCTCTCTTTCTGTAAACTTGCCGGACTGCTCAGGAGCTGCTGCCTTGAGCTCCAGCCATTCCTCACCGTTGGATATTGCATTGAATTGATCCAGGAGTATATCATGATGCTCTTTTTCCATTTCGGCAAGGTCCTGAAAAACTCTTTTGATCTTGGCTGATTGCACCCTGTCTATATTGCTCCTGTAGAAATGTTCGCCTTCCTTTTCCATTTCGATAGCGTAAGCCAGAGCCTTCAGAGCGTTTTCCATTTTTACTCCTCCTGTTATTTTATTATGGAATAATATACTGTGGTAATTTGTATCCTACCAGGAATAATGATAACTTAATTATATCATTATTATATAATAAATATTATTTATATTCCAGTATTATATGTCAGGCATAAGGATATAAGTATCTGGCATTATCAGTGAGCCTTAAGTCTCAGCCGATAAGCGGAATCAGCCGGGCGGATCACTGATTTGATATGTGTTCGCCAGGATATCGCCGCTGATAATATTGAAATCGTAGGTCCCGGATACCTCTTTTCCGCCTTCCTGAGCTGTCCAGCGATAATTGATGCGGACCGTTGTGCCGTTTACCCATTCCACGGCTTTGAAAAAAGGGTCCGGGCGGTTTGCGGCCGGCTGTGTCGGGGCATCCATATGTGCGGAGAGGGTGTCGATATCCGGCAGACTGATGGCTTTTCCGGTACCGGCGTCCACAAGGAAGCATTCTCCATAGATTCTCGCTTCCCTGTATACGGCAACGTACCGGCTGTCACCGCTCCAGAGGAATTCCGCCTTGTAATACCCGTCTCCCTTCCACACTGTCGTTTCATCCGAATTCCGGATCACGCGCAGGCCCTCATAGGGATACAGCCCGCCGGCGGTTATGCCTTTATTGGTGCCGTATGCCTCGGCCCGGTAGGTTCCATCCGGGGAATCCACGCGCAGGGTTTCATTTTCCGGTATGTTAGGCCCTTTGGGGCCGACGATATCGGAAGTGGAAACGTCCTGTGAGCCGTTATATATCTTATATATCGAAACGCTTGCGTCTCTGCTGCTTCTATATACCCCGATATACGGCTCCTCAATATAGTACGCATTCCCTTCAGCATACAGGCACAGCGTCCTCATCTCATCCCGGAGGATCAGTCTGACAACAAGATAATTGCTCTGGGTCGGATAATCGTTTACAGAGGGCATAAATGTTTTTCTTGCTCCGGAGAGGGCGGCTACAACAGTTTCGATATCGCCGCTGCCGTTCACAGCGGCAGGACCAAGACTCGCACCCTCGTTGAACTGTTCCATATACATGGAAAGCACGGAGGATGTATCCGGAAGCTTCAGAGTATTTACCGGATTCGCCAGCAGGAACACAGCGGCAACAGCTACAGCGATCACCGCAATGGCGACGATCCGGAAGGCCGGCTTTTTATAGTTCAGGACATTTTTTACGCGTTCTTTGGCGCCGCTTTCGCCGAAGGCCAAGGGGCTGCCCGGGAAGAGGGGCCGCTTCACGGCAAGACGCAAGAGCGCCGTCGAGTATCCGGCCTTACCTTCCGCATCAAGCTCCCGTGCCACCCTCTCGTCGCAGCTCATTTCCATGTCGCGGCACATGAGCCGGAACGACAGCCACATGACCGGGTTGAACCAGTGTATGGACAGGGCCAGGAAGGCCAGGGGTTTTATAAGATAATCCCGCCGGCTGATATGGGTACGTTCATGCAGAAGGACATACCTCTGCTCGGCCTCCGGCAGACCGGCGGGCAGATAGACACAAGGCTTCATCAGGCCGCACACGAATGGAGCTGTGATAGCATCCGTCTCGAACACGTTGCCCTCCAATAAAGTCGCATCGTATAACCGGCGTCTCAAAAGAACGTAAGAGATCACGCTGTAAATGAGCATGACAGCTACGCCAAGAAGCCATATAAATGTTGCAATAGCTGCCGGAGCCTCCAGCGGGTCGGCGACCAGCTGTTCCTCTCCCTGCGGCAGAGAACTGTTCACCGCTCTGCTTAAGCCCGGAATGACCAGATCGACCTGTGGCGTCGCAGTATGTACGATGTTTGGAGGAATGTAGGAGACCATCCCGCTCTCCGCAGCCGGTGCACCGATGCCGCCCAGCAGGGAGAATGATGATGAAAAGGAAAACGGGCATATGAGCCGGAAAAGCACCACACTCCAAAGCACGTAGGAGATCCATCGGGGCGATCCTTTGAGTATAAGCCGCAGAAAAATAACCGCCAGTGCCATAAATGTCGCGGTAATACTCATATTGAGTATTTTGAAAATCAGTTGGTACATCACAGCCTCCTCCGGTACTCTTCGAGCATCCTTTCTATCTCTTGAGCCTCTTCGTCGCTCACTGCTCCACCGTCGAGAAACGCAGCAATGAATTTCGGCAGGGAGCCGTCAAAGCTGCGGTCAAGCACCTGCCGCCCTTCGGCGCGACGGACCTGCTCACGTTCAATGAGTGCGGTCACGATGGTGTCTGCGCTTTTCAGGTATCCTTTATCGCATAGGCGCTTGATGACAGTATAGGTCGTTGTGCGCTTCCACCCCAGCCGCACCTCCGCAAGCTTGCAGAGCTCCGGGGACGGCACAGGCTGAGTGTCCCATACAATGTCCAGCAGGCGGTAATCCGCGTTGCTGAGGATGATCTTATTATTCATTAAATTGCCTCCAGTCGAATATGTTAGACTGACCTTAGTCTAACATATTCGACTGGTGCTGTCAACGCTGCGACAAGCTTAAGCAAACAGCATTCATTCGGCGTGCCATATTTGATGTGAATTTTGACAGAAACGCATAATTATGCTATATGTTATATAATATTTGTGAAAAAGTAAGCAATTAAATAAATGATTTGAAAAAATTATATTTTACCTTGATGAAAATTGATAACAACGAGGCGGATAAATTGAAAACGATAAATTTTGAAAAATTACTTAATAATGTTTTGGCAACGAAAAAATTAATCATTATTTATTATGACAAAAGGTTAAATATCCAATATTTCAGCGAAAATGCAAAGGAAGTTTTTAACAATATAAAAATCAACAATGGTATTTCCAGCATATTTAATCAGAATGAAACGGACGAGCATAAAAGCGTTTTAGCTTCCGGATCAACTTCAGAAAGAATTATTAAAATCAATCATGTTTTTTATATAAGCTCAATTTATCCATTTAAAGATGCCGGAAATAATATAGCAGGTATTATAGAAATACTTGAAATGATAGATAAGAAATATAGGCTGCCAAACGAAATAAAAAATATTCACATGAATGCACACGCTATAAGCGAGATTGATACCAACATAACCGTCAATAACGGCACAATATATTCGCTGGATAGTATCATTACGAATGACGATAATATGAAGCATTTAGTAAGTCTGGCACTAAAAGTCTCCGAAAGAGATTCTCCTGTCTTAATTTATGGCGAAACGGGTACCGGAAAAGAGTTGTTTGCTCAAGGTATTCACAATGCTTCCAAGAATCGCAGAAACAATATGTTTATTGCTCAAAACTGTGCGGCGATTCCCGAAGCATTGTTGGAAAGCTTGTTGTTCGGAACAACCCAAGGCAGCTTTACCGGTGCGAAAGATAAGCCCGGTCTCTTTGAAATAGCCGACGGAGGGACAATTTATTTAGATGAAATAAATTCAATGGCTCTTCATCTTCAGGCAAAGCTTTTAAGAGTGCTTCAGGAAAATACCTTTATGAGAATCGGTGATAAAAAAGTCAGGAAAGTAAATGTACGGATCATTGCATCATTTAATGAGGAGCCCATTACAGTTATAAAGAAAGGTAATTTCAGAAGGGATTTATATTACAGACTAAATGTTATTTACATCAAAATACCTGGCTTAAAAGAAAGAATAGATGATATTGACCTGTTAACGGATCATTTCATAAAAATATACAATAAAAAATTTAATAAGAATGTCTTTGGCATAGATAAGGAAGCAATGCATATTCTTAAAAATGCAAATTGGGAAGGAAATGTCAGGGAGCTTAAAAACAGCATTGAGAGAATGATGAATTTTACTGAAGGCCATTTAATAAAAGCTGAAGATATTTATAATTATATCTCTAAAGAAGGAATAAAAGGATATGATGATCATAAGGATGTCAATTTGAAAAAAGACTGTGACGACCCTATATTTAAAGGTTATGACAATCGTAAAACATTGACTGAAATAGTTGAATCCGTAGAAATAAACATCATCAGAAGTATATTGAATGAAACTGACGGCAATGTAGCTCTGGCCGCCAGAAGATTGGGGCTGCCCAGACAAACATTAAAAAACAAAATGATAAAGTACGATATAAAGCCCATTTTTTAATCACCAAAAATGGTGCTTTTTTATTTAAAAGAGTATTTTCACCGAAATATCGCAGGGTCAAATTTTAAAAATACATGCAATATCAACGGCTTTAAAGTAAAAATAAGTTGGTATGAATTTTGCTATTTATAAAGGAGGTCAACATGACATGAATAGTCGAGAGAAAACAGGATAAGTCCATACCGGTAAAAGCCGGTCGGATTTTGAAAGCTCCAGTCGCTGCGCTCCTTCGGCTTTCAAAATTTGATAAACACCATGAAGTGAGCGTAAATATTTGAAAGGAACGTGTGATTTAGCTGTCTGCTATATCATACAAGAAAAAATGGATAATAAAATAATTGATATAATCTCAAGCAATGATATTGATGCAATCCTGATTACAAACAAATATGATATAACCTATGTCAGTAAGTTTACAGGGGAAGCCGCGCTGGTTCTGCTTACAAAAAATAATTTTTATATCATCACTGATAACAGATACATGGAGCAGGCAAAAGCACAATGTACCGATTTTACATTGGTAGTCGTTAATAGCGTCGTCAATGCCAATGCGGATTTTCAAAAGGTATTTAAAGATTTGCTGGATTCAAACAATGTAAAAAAACTGGGCATTGACATATGCGATATAAAATATGAATTTTATTTACAAATAAAAAATATGTTTACTAATATTGAGATTAAAGACTTAAAAGAGCCTTTTAAGGAAATTCGCGCCATAAAATCACAGGAAGAAATATTAAAAATCAAAACAGCATGCGAAATTGCAGATAAAACTTTTTACAGGCTGCTTAACATTATTTCTGAAGGCATGAGTGAAAAGGATATAGAGATTGAGATGAATTATATTATAAAAAGAGAAGGGGGAGACGGATACGCCTTTCAGCCAATTATAGGTATAGAAGAAAAAACTTCCATGCCGTACTCACTGCCTGATAAGAATGTCTTTGTCAGAAAGAGTAATTTTATCTTGTTAAATTTCGGTGTGAATTATGAAGGCTATACATCTGCTATAGCGAGAATGGTTTCCTCTGGTACTGTCAGAAATGAATATAAAAAGATATACATGACTCTTTATGATGTGTACATGAAAGTATTGAATTCCATCAGGCCATATATTGAATATGAGAAGCTTTACAATGTATTTGGAAATGAAATAAAATCCACAGAATACCATAAATTTTTCCTTGTGCCCATCGGTCATGGAAGAGGACTCCAGACTATTGAAGGATATACAATAAGGCCCAATGTTAACAGAAAGATGCTGCCAAATGAAGTTTACAGTATTGGAATCAGTATTTCAATTCCGGGATTTGGCGGTGCAAGACTGGAGGATGTAGTGCTGGTAAAAGACAACAGCATAGAAATATTGACCAATTCAGTCAGAAATTTGGTCAAAATATAAATACCTTGACTGTTCAAATATATTCAAGAAATACATCGTACAGGCTTATTAATAAAGCGATAACAAGAGTTCGGAGGCGAGATAATGAATAAAATTCGGCTAAAAGAAGGTTTGAGCTGGGAGCAGAAGAAAAGAGCGGTTGAGCAGAGTATTATTATGGGTTTTCATTCTACGTCAGCTCAGTTTCCGGTGACGTCTATGGAAAGTGGCATGGGTATCCCCGATAATTTGGCAGAATTGCAGGAAGTGTATGGGATAATGCCTGAAAGGTGGCCAGAAGGATATATTTCCGCAAGTAAAGGGGCAAAGGCAATCATTGAATCTGACTGGAGAAAGAAAAAGGGTTTGGAATCGATATTTTCTAAAGGAATGTTTCTGAAGGATAACAATTTTGATCAGCTGCCTGATGAACTGGATTTGAAAATTGTGCTTCCAAAGGAATGCAGTCTTTCAATTCTGATCGCTGCATGCAATTTTGCGTTCCGCCTGGGGATGGAGACAACTTCTTACAACGGTCCGATTGTAGCCGAAGAAGATTGGAAAGGAAATCTGCTGATTTTTGAAGAGGACAGCGAGTGCGGAATAGAGCTTACAGAAAAAGGCGGAAGGAAAATTGTCCGCATATACGGACAGGGAGAAGAGCTTGAGAAATTTTCATCCTATATATGCGAGCATTTCCCGTTGCTTCCTGAAGGAAGGACCTGGATTAACAATCTTCAGGACATGACAGATAGCTTTGCGATGAAAACTTTAGACGGACAATTAGCGTATTTAAAAGCATATGAGAAGGAACTGGAAGGAAATATCAATGCATATGTGTCTCCTAAAATCCAAGGTGAGTTAAGTAAAATTCAGCCTGCTTTTCCACAGGTGGCATTCATGAATCATAAAGATGTAAAGAAAATTTATGAGAAATCTTGTGATATACCCTGGGAAGTTGATGTTTTTAAAGGGATTCTGGAAGAAAAGGTTTATTGCAGGCTGAAACCGAAGGATGAAGTTGAAATTTTTGGCGCCCTTAGTGAAGCGATAGACGTAAGAAGCAAATTAGCCCATGAAGTAGAGGCTGAACTAAAAAAAAGAAACGCCCTTCCAAATAAAACACGGATCATATGTGCATACAAACAAGGGCTATCGTGGATCGAAGAAGATATCCTGCCTCAATTGGCAGATAAAAAAATAAAAAAAATAAAAATATTATTCAGACCGTTTCTTCCGGATGGAATAACAGAATGGGCGGAGGAATACGGTGCAACAC
>JAEXXN010000406.1 GCA_023405875.1 Bacillota bacterium
TCCTCAACCTTCTTAACAGTCTTCTGAAGGTCGATGACGTATATGCCATTTCTCTCCGTAAAAATGAATTCTGCCATCTTCGGATTCCATCTTCTTGTCTGGTGACCGAAGTGCACGCCAGCTTCTAAAAGCTGTTTCATTGAAATTACTGACATATTGATTCACCTCCATTTGTTTTTCCTCCATGTTCCTCATATTCCTTCACGGACTCAAAGAGCAACCCCGTACAGAATCAGAACATGTGTGTGATTTTCACCTTAAATAGTTTACCATATAACAAATATATTGGCAATAAGTATTTTTGCTTCGGGTCGCGCATTGCTCAATAATGTCTTTTATAGTTTTATTATATTATCCCAAATTATACTTATTAATCGTCTATAAATTGAAAATTCCTGCAAAGCAGGAATCTATCTGGTCAGTAGCTTTATAATCGCCTCATGGCTGGAACCCTTCGGTATTTCAAAGCTTCCCATCTTGAGCTTGGTATCCGCTTCAAGCTCTCCAAGTCTTTGCATGAAGGCCTTTTTATCATTCAGAAGCCCTGCTTCCGCAAGAAGGTCTGTAATATCCTCCGAGCTCATCCCGCTTTTCACATCTACTGTTATTTTGCCTTCAGAAGCTGGCGGTGCAGTCGTAGGACTTGGTGCAGCAGTGGGGGTAACAGCTGCTGTCGGTGTTGGTGTAGGTTCAGCTGACGGAGTTGGAGACGGCGTATTTTCGGGAGACTGACTATCCATGATTTCTTCCTGGGCAAGCACGATCAGATTGTGCTTTGCTGCCTCTTTCTTTATCTCCTCAACTGTCATTTCCCTGCTGTCCGCGCTTATATTAAGCACTGCTGCCACTATCAGACCCATGCCTATACCCAGCAGTATATTCTTCAGGTTATAGTTTCCCATTATTCTACCTCATTTTTTAAGGACAATATAAGCATAACCTCTCCCTGTCCGATATTCATCTGTTTTGCAATGTCAATAACACTCATACCCTGGGACGCATATTCAAATACTGCCTGATGCTTCTGGTTCAGCTTCAAGTCCTCAAGATTGTCCCTTTCCTCAGCATCATTGATAATCTTCTTCCTTTTGGCTGCTATTGCCACGCCCGGCTTTACCAGTTGTGCTGCAACAGCTTCCACCGCAGGAGGATTGGGATTGACAATTGATTCATTGAGCTTTCTGATATCTTCTCTCATTCCTCTTATTTTATCTTCAATTTCCTTGACTACCATTTCAGAGGTATAATTAAGCTCGGAAATAATTTCATCTGCATCCTCAATTACCTTTTTTATCTCCTGTTCCTTTACATCCATGTTGAAATATATGTCTTCACCCTTCAATTTGTCCAGAAAGATGAGCATTACAGCAGCCAATACAGTAAATACTCCAATAGCCAATATAACATAGTTCATAATGAGAGCACCTCGTTCATATTCTTATATCAATGCTTTTGCGGGATTCTCCTTTTTTCTGTCTGCCCT
The DNA here is from genome assembly GCA_023405875.1 of Bacillota bacterium. Lineage (GTDB taxonomy): Bacteria > Bacillota > Clostridia > Lutisporales > Lutisporaceae > BRH-c25. The sequence goes on from JAEXXN010000406.1 coordinate 1,484, forward strand.
TCGCATCTTTTTCTTCTGTGTCGTCATTCTTCTTACCCTTTTGCTGCTTTCCCTTCTTGTCCTTAGGCTGCTTTTCCCGTTCAACCTTTGAGCCCTCAGCCTTTTTGGTCATGGTCACCTGTCTGGTGTCCTTTTCATGCTGCTGCTGATCCTTGTGCATATTAATATTAAGGTTGTTCTTTTCCAGCTCGCTTTCTACGCTTTTGGCTTTCTGAAGCTCAGGAAGCTTCGGTATCAACGTCTGAAGGTCAACAGGCCTGATCGTCATAAAATTCACTCCCTAATTTTATTAAACATCATCATAGGAGCCCATTCTTATATCGGCATTTATTCTGTAGAAGGATACAAATTGTATTGAATCTTTAATTGTCATCGTACTGCTTCCGATAATTATCCTGCTTCCGGGATATATAATATCCTGTACTTTTATTTTTCCCCGGGACAGCTCGTCAAAATATGTTTCCATTTCACTTTGTTCGATTAAAACCTGCTCCTGGTTCTGATAAAGCTGTGATTTCAGCTTCAAGGATTTCGCCAGAAGAATTTTCTTGTCCACCGGAAGCTCCATGCTCTTGCTCATTTTGGTGAGCAGGTCAACAGCCTTGGTAGTCTTGTCCAGGTTATCGGCAATCTGCTTCAGCTCACTTTTGATGCTCTCATATTTCTTCCTCATATCAGGATTAACGCCGACTTCCAGTTCTGTGATGGTAGCCATCGGAGAGCCTATTACCTTTGCTTTGATCTCCTCTCCGACCTTAAAGCTTCCCCCTACCAGCAGTCCTTTTCTGCCGCTGGCCTCCAGCTTCTTACCGCATATGACCTGACTATGCATTATTGCATCACTTCTTATGCTTCCCCTTACTTCTATCTTGCTGTTTTCTATGAATTTGGCAACCAGGTCGCCTTCGCAGTACAATTCTCCCCTGTTCATCCCCTGTATGCCCCTGTGAAGTATGATATTGCTGTTGGACCTTATCAATGCCCCCTCAACTACGCCATACACTTCAACGTCTCCTTCAGCCTCTATTACAAAGCCTGTAAGCACATTTCCCATTACGACTACCTTGCCGTTAAATCTGATATTCCCTGTAGAATTATCAACATTATGCTTGACTTCGTATACTGAAAAGACATTTACTTTCCCATCAAGGAGCTTTACTTCTCCGTTTAT
>JAEXXN010000082.1 GCA_023405875.1 Bacillota bacterium
GCACTGGCCTCCAATATAAGAAAAAAAGATGAGAGACAAGTATTAAGCGAAATGTGGAAGAAATACTATGACCTGGATATCCCAGCAGAGCAAATATATTGCGACGGATGCAGGTGCAGTGAAGAAAATGCCAGACGCATAGATGATGATTGTCCTGTCCGCAAGTGCGTAATGGAAAAGCAGCTTGACAGCTGTGGTGAATGTTCTGGGTTCCCCTGCGGCACTTTTGAAGAAAGAAGGGGTTTATCTCTGCAGGAAGCCAGTGAAAAGCTGGGCTGTAAATTCTGTATAGAGGAGTACAAGGACTATTTACTGGCATACGACAATATGACAAGACTCAAGGAACATAAACAGGGCAAGTAATAATTCCTTTGCAAGATTATACAAACTACCGTACATATATAGCCTGGTATTATATCATCGAAGGGGGATAAGCTATGTTTTCTCAGTATGAATGCGATATCATTGAAAAGGGTATCGAGCTTTCGTGGACAACCTGGGGTAAAATGCGGGATTCAACATTAAATCTGGGCGAAGTATGCTATGTAAAATCCGATAGCAACAAAGGACCGGAAAGGATTTTCAAAATAAATTTCTCCGGCGCGGATATCGATGAAAAGATAATGAAAATGATTTCATATATAAAGGCCGGCATCATGCCGGATTCCATGCTTATAACGCCGGGGACGACTCCGGAAAACCTTGCTGAAATACTATCCGCAAAAGGCTTCTGCATCGATGCTTCCGATCCCTGTATGATGCTGGAATTGTGCGGCTTCAGCTATCGGCAGAATATGAATGAGGATATCGACATATTAGCCCTGGAAAATGATGAATTATTGCGCCAATGGGTGGAAATCGTGAATGAAGCATTGTTCGGATATGAGCTTATAACGCCGGATCAGTTCAAGGATGTCCATAAGCTTGACAATACGCATTTTTATCTTGGTTTGTTGAAGGGCATACCTGCATCTGCTTGCATGACGATAACCGAGGGAGATACTTCGGTATTGGAAATGGTGGCCACGTTGGAGAAATACCGTGGTAAGGGTCTGGGAACAGCCGTAATCAGCAAGGCACTTGATGATCTGAAAAAGCTTGATATAAAGACAATATCCTTAAGGGCTGAAGCAGACGGTGTCAGTTTATATAAGCATTTGGGATTCAAAGAGTGTTTCAAGCGTGTTGTTGCTGCATATCATCGGTAGGATCATATGGTTTTGGAAAGGGTTGCTGTCGAACATAACGACAGTATTAAGGTTATATTAATAAAATGATTAAGCTTGAACTAATTGAAAAAGAGGATTTAAAAAAGATCGTAGAGTGGAATTTGAACAAATCTGCTGATTATTTATTGCAATGGTCAGGACCTAAATATAATTATCCGTTGACACTTGAACAGGTTGAAAATTACTTTTTAAACGATGTAAAAAAGGATAATTCCAATATATTTGTATATAAAATACAGCTTGTCAGTACAGGTGAAATTATTGGAACTGTTGAACTGCGAGAAATAGATAGGGAGAATAAAACCGGTAAGATATGCAGGTTTTTAATTGGAGATGAAAGCATCAGAGGTAAAGGGCTAGGAACAAAGGCATTAAGTGAAATATTAAGAATTGGCTTTGAAGATATGAAATTTGAAAAAATTACACTTGGAGTATTTGATTTTAATCACAGTGCTGTTAAATGCTACGAAAATACCGGGTTTACAAAAGAAAAATTCATAGAGAATGCAAGAAAATCATCAGCAGGCTGTTGGAATTTATACGAAATGGCTATATCAAGAGTCAAATGGGAAGAAGATATATGAATCAGGTAAATTGATGTGATATGTAGGAGGACTAAACTATGAAAAAGACCGGCAAACTCTTGCTATTGGTTATGCTGTCGTGTATATTGCTGATATCGATCCTGCCTGCAACAGCTTTGGCCAATTCTGCAGAACCGCCGTCATTGGTCATACTGATCAATAATCCGCCGGAGGACCTTTCAATTACATTGGTATCTAATGAAAATAAACCGGAGGCTATAGTAAGGCGGGCTGCATGGGAAGGCTATTACGTTTTTTATTCCCGTGATATGCAGACCGAAGGCAGGTATACATTCAAAATCACTACAAACGGTGAGAGCTTTGAATGTGCTCTTGACCGACCCTTACAGCGCTACAACAACGTGGTTACCCTGGATCTGTCCAGCCGGGAGCTTAAGCCCGGCACATATCCCTTTCGCTCAGCGCTCCTGGTTTCTATAAGATTGCTGCTTACGCTTTTACTTGAAGGGGGCATTTTCTGGCTCTTCGGCTTCAGGGAAAAGAGCAGTTGGGTTATATTTTTCGCCGTCAACCTTGTTACCCAGGGGGCGCTGAATATCTGCCTGAACAGCGGAGGCTCGCTGATGCCCAGCTATTTGATCTTCAGTTTGATAATAGGGGAGTTTTTTGTGTTTCTGATCGAAATGCTAGCCTTGCCGAATTTTATTAAGGAGCACAAAAAGAGCCGTATATTGCTTTATGCTTTTATAGCAAATCTTATAAGCTTGCTTGCCGGTGGTTATATTATATCGGTTCTGCCGGTTTAGGCATGCTATGCTTTTATAGTGACAGAAGGACAGCTTTTACCCGGTGCATGTGATTACTTTAAGGAAATATATAAAGTTACGCGGAAAATAAAAGGATGCCGTGATATCTGCCCGTACGCAGGGCTAAATATGAGGAGGAAACAGGATGACAAAATATCATATGAACAGGAAGGACAGAGAGATAACAGATAAGGAGGAAATATCAAGGCTGTTGAGGAATGGAAAATATGCAGTCATTGCAATGTGCAGGAACAATGAGCCTTATATTGTTACCTTGAGCTATGGTTATGATGAGCAAACGAATGCGCTGTATTTTCACTCTGCAATGAAGGGCCTGAAGCTGGATTTCATTAAGGAGAACCCCTATGTATGCGCTACTATTATCGAAGATAAAGGATATATAAATAATGAATGTGAACATCACTATTCCTCATTGGTAATTTGGGGTAAAATGACAATAGTAGAAGCTATAGAAGAAAAAAAGGATGCAATGGAAATATTGCTGAATCATCTGGAAAGCAACCCAGGTCCGATCAGAGAGAGAAACTTCAAGAATGAAAAGGTATTTAACAATTTCACGATGCTGAAGCTGGAAATAAGTGAACTAACTGCAAAGCAAGGCCACTAGGCTTAAGATTAAAGAGGTTGGAAGCATGAACTGGATTGAAGCTATCAGAAGGTACGACCCTGCAGATGAGCAGGAGAAAAAAGACAAAGAGCTGATCCTATACTGTATAGGGAGCTTTGGAGATGTGCTTACCAGAAAAAATACCATTGCGCACATGACAAGCTCTGCATTTGTAGTTAACAAAAAAAGAGATAAGCTATTGATGGTATATCATAACATATATGACTCCTGGTCATGGACGGGGGGACATGCAGACGGGGAAGCGGATTTGCTGGCTGTAGCAGTCAAAGAAGCGAAGGAGGAAACAGGTGTAAATAATATTGCACCTGTCATTTCAGAGATTTTTTCCCTGGACGTATTGCCTGTATTTGGACATACAAAAAAAGGGGAATATGTATCGGCTCATTTGCATCTGACTGCTTCCTACCTGCTTGAAGCTGACGAGAAAGACGCATTATTTGTCAAAGCGAATGAAAACAGCGGTGTCAAGTGGATTGCTATGGATAAGATAAATGAGTATTCCAGTGAACCTTATATGAAGAGGGTGTATGATAAATTGATCATGAAAACAAGGGCATTATGAAGAACAGGAGATGTTATCAATGGATAAACAACTGATAGGCAGATGCGGGACATACTGCGGCGTATGCGAGTGGAAAGACAGCACAGGCTGTCCCGGCTGTCAGGCATGCCAGGGCAAGCCCTTCTGGGGGACATGCTCTGTTGCGGTATGCTCTGTGGAAAAGGAAATAAAGCATTGCGGACATTGCATAGAGGTGCCCTGTGACAGGCTTAATGCTGCTTTTAACACTCCTGGGTATGAAGACAACGGTGAGAGGCTTACCAACCTGAAAAATTGGGCTAAGGGTAAAGAAGAATATCTTAAGATAAGGGTCATAGAAAAGGATGAGAAACAATAGTCTTACATGGTGGGACCATAAAACGAAATAAAAAAATAAACTATATTTATTCAGATAATATGAATTGAAGGAGTGTTTTCAAATGGCAGCAGCTATAAAGCCGGATATTGATATGGATTTTCTTGAAAAGCTTGATGTCAGGGTAGGAACAATAATGCAGGTTGAAGATATTGAGAGCTCCAGGAAGCTGGTAAAGCTGACTGTAGACTTTGGCGATTTCACAAGGACAATACTTGCAGGGCTGAAGGGTGAAAGGGATAATCCAAAGGAAATTGAAGGGCAGCAGGCGCTTTTTGTTGTTAACCTGGCACCAAGAAAAATGGCAGGGGAATTATCAGAGGGTATGCTTTTTGACATAGGATATGCTGACGGAATAATACCGGTCCTGGCACAGCCGGAAAAGCCGGTACCAAATGGAACCAGGGTCGGATAACTCATAACAAAAGTAGGGTATTGATATGGAGGCTCAATATTTGAAGTGAATGCGGGGTAAGAAAAAATGAAAAGTCTTTTGGCAGAAGAACGAT
>JAEXXN010000102.1 GCA_023405875.1 Bacillota bacterium
GATATAAACCAACCTACAATAGAAGATTTTCAGATAGCTTTCAACCGTTATATGAAATACTTCACAAGCACTTTAAGTAGTAAAAATGTTAAAAGACTTGATACTAATGAGACAGTGATAAAGAGCAAGAATGGAGAGACATACATTAATGGCCCGATACTGGAAATGAAAGATAGCGATGGAACGCTAAGGCTTAAGCAGGGCTGGGACGTAGAAGAGCTGCTATTTGTATTCAAGCTATATAATGCTTTAGGATTGATAACCGTAGACTTAGACTCAAACGGTGAGTTGGTTGTGGAGAAAGGGATATTTAAGGGAGATATTGAGACAGCTAAAAATGCAACTATAGGGGAACTGCTGAGGCTTATTTCTCCTACGGGTACATTCAACTCAGGTATGCAAATGATCTCCAATGATGGAGTTACGGTACTTGCGAGAATGTTGAGAGTTAATAACGATTTACTGATTAACAACTATGGTACTGGCGATATAGATATAACATCGTTGGGTGGTATTTATGCATATGCTTCAGCCGGGAATATTATATTAGACCCTAATACTTTCGGCGTTCAATTGAGAGGCAAACTTGGATTTTTCGGGGATGTTCCCGCTGTTCAATCTACGGTATCAACCCCCTCAGACATCGTAACAACAGAAACGGCAACGTCAACATATGGCACAAACGAAGAAGACATGCTTAATAATCTGAAGGAGGATGTAAATAATTTAAGGGATAAACTGAGTGCATTAATATCTGCATTAAAATCCTACAATTTAGTATAATGGTTCTATGTCGATAAGTGGGAGGATAGTATTGATGTAATAATCTGCCGGTATATAGTATTTGCTTGAGTGTGTGCGTATTTCAGCGTTTACTTCAATAAAAGGCATTTTCCCTATAAGTGGAGTAAATCTATCTTTTTTTATTTCTGGGGCTGCTGGATTAGGGGTAATTGCCTTAGGCTCAAAGAGATAAAATCCCATATTTCCATTATTATTAATCTGGCCTGGGCTAAGGTCAATTTGATAGCTTCTTTCGCTACTTATCCAATATCTATCTCTGATTTCGATTGGAGATATGCACTCAACACCGTTAATAACTAAAACTCCAATACCATCAGGGGTAGTTTGTCTTTCGGGTGTTGTTACTTCTATAGGTTCCTCTACATCCACTGAATCAATTGGTTTATTATTAATGTCAATACGTTGTTCGGTCTGATTAAATGATGTAGTTGTATTATGCAATCTGTCAAGGTCAGCTAGTTTCAAATATGTAAACCCATTGATGTTATATCCTTCAACCGGAAATTGTTGCCCGTTAAAAAATATAGGATAAGGATTAAGAGCAACATTTAATATATCATCAGCAAAGCCAGAGAAAGACAAAACAAGCATTAATATCAAGCAGGTGAGAAAACCGGCGATATACTTTTTCACAATAAAACCTCCAAACTATAAATTTATTCTTATTACCCACAGTATATACCAATATTACAAAAAAATACAGAAATAATTTGGGCAATGCATGGTAGGGTATACTCCTACCGCCCTCTCATCATAAGAAGGTCGAGAAATTCGGCCTTCTTTTATTATTCCAAAATTGAGAGGAGAAAGAAGAAAATGAATAAAATCAAGGTTGAAAATTGGAATGGTTATAAAATACGTTTTGTAGAAGTAACAGGGGAATGGTGGGCTGTACTTAAGGATATTACAGATGCATTATCATTAAGACCAAAGCACATCAAAGAGCGTCTGCCCGACGAGGTCGTTTCAACCGACCACATCCCGGATAGTTTGGGCAGGATTCAAGAGATGCTGATTGTTAATGAACTAGGCATATACGAGGCTATATTCTCTAGCCGTAAGAAAGAAGCTCAGGAGTTTAAAGCGTGGGTTTATGATATGCTTAGGACTCTTAGAGAAGCTTCCGGACTTGAAGGGTTTCAGATATTCCGCATGCTCGATAAGGAACATCAAAAAGAAATGATGGATAGAGTCAAGCAATCCCATCCTTGCCCATCAAAGAGAGATTATATAAAAGCTAACACCATAGCAGACAAGGCTGTATCAACAAAATTTGGATATCCCAAAATGCTGAAGAAAGAAAATATGACTCCTGATATGTTGATGCAGCGACAGTCTATATTAGAGGATACCGTTGAGCTGATGGCTGTAAAAGAGAAATACGAGATAGATATCTCTGTAAGTGAAAATATCTACAAGAAGTATACGCAGTAAATTTATTTAGAAAGCAGGTGATAACGTGGCTATATATGTGTATGACAAGAAAACCGGCGCAAAGAAGTCCTGGGCAGGTGCGGAGGATGATGCATCACTTGAAAAACTAGGATTAAGCAGAACGCCGATACAGCAGGCCGTAGCAAATAGCACGCCACAAGCAGCACAACCGCCAACAGGAGGATATGAATCCCCATATTCGTCAGACATTGCAAAAGCCTTGCGGTCTATAAGCAATATGGGAAGCTTCTCATATGATCCTAGTTCTGATGAAGGGTTACAAGCTGCACAAGATGAAGCAATAGCCGGAGTGTCCAGGGGAGCCGCAAGAAGGAACATGCTTTATAGCGATACTAATAAGTCTCAGATGGGTAAATCTGCCCTTGCATTGGTGCCACAATTTGAACAGAATGCATTCAATAGGTATCAAGGACAGTTGGGTAACCTATTCAATCAGTTATCGACATTAACAGGCTTAGAAAATCAGAATTACGGTAGGTACAGGGATACACTAAATGACCAAAGAACAGATCAGCAGAATCAATTAAACAATGCCTACAATATGGCACAATTGACAGGTCAGTATATACCAGGATTTACAGGACAGATTGATCCGTCACTTTCTCAATATAGCAATGATTTTATGGCTGAAATAAACCGTAGGGCGGCAACACCCGACACGGCAGACGATGTATTAATACCGCAGCTTCAAGCACTCAGAAACTTGAAGATACAGTCAGACCCTAGCCTTATGAATCAGTATGGTAGTACAATGTCCGGGATACCAACTTTGCAGTTGCAGCAAATAACACAGCAGCAGTTGAATACCGAATGGGAACGTTCCGATAAGAATCCGGCATATAAGACACAGCTACTAAATGCACAAATTGCAGAAATGGAACTTGCCAACCTTCCGGAGAAACAGAAGCTTGAACTTCAGCAGCTAAGAAAGCAGATAGCAAATATAGGTTCAAGACCAGCACAAACGGCAGCAGACGTTCTTAAAAATGAATATGAACTCGAATTATACAAGCAGAAGCTTGACGATTTGAAAACAAATGGACTTAATGGTGACAGTGGAAGTAAAACAGCTTATGCAAATGCATACTCAGAGTTATACAACCAGATAAAGAATGGAACGGCAAGAAGTTGGCTGCAATCAAATAGAGAAGCTCTAATAAATGATATTGGGCCAGAGGCATATGTAACATTAATGAAGGAATACAACGATTATACAGCCGCTGAGAAGCGCAACAACCCATACAACTTACCCGAATAAGGAGGGGTGATATATGCCTACATACTCATGGCAGAATTGGAAGCCTGAAACCAAGAAGCAAGAAAAAACGTATTCATGGCAGAATTGGAATCCCCTTGATGTAGTTCCTCAGACGGTAAAAGAGTTGGCAAGTAAAACCCCAGAACAAATATCCAGTATGCCAATTAATAATACACCTTCAACGAGGACATATTCCGGCATAGAAACCGTTGATGCGCTAAATAGAAGCCAGGAGAGATATATCAACC
>JAEXXN010000080.1 GCA_023405875.1 Bacillota bacterium
TACGGCAGGGAGACTATCAGCTTGTCTATGTCTGTATCCTTTTATACCAACATTTAACATCCCTCGTACCTCTTATTTTCTTACTTCGTTTATTACGGTCTTTTACCTCCGGAGGTGTAAACCGTCGTCACAAGGTCAAGCTTAATCAGGCCGTCTAAGCTATTGCGGTCGAAATCCGCATTTACTTGGGCGATGTGAGCCTCAAACCCCTCGTCGCCCGGTTTCGGGTCGTGCGAATGCGACAAGCGATAGGCTATCCAATTCTCTCGGGTGTAATAGACAGGGTTGGGAAACTCGCGGATTACGGTATTACCGAAGAACGCGTCGGTCGACGTTTTGCTGTGGCCGGGACTTTTTCCTTTGGGGTTAACGTTATAAACCGCAACGACAAACCCGTCCGGCCTGAGTACGCGCAGACATTCCTTCAGGAAAGCCGACGGTTCAAACCAGTGAAGCGCCTGTGCAACGGTTATTACGTCCACACTCGCGGCGGGCAAATTAGTATTTTCGGCAGTACCGTTAAAAACACAGGCATTTTGGTATGGCGCAAGCATTTTTTCAAGTTGCAAGCGCATATCGTCGTTTGGCTCAACCGCATACAGTACGCTTCCGTGTTTGACTAAAAGCTCTGAGAACTTGCCGGTACCCGCTCCAATATCAGCAAATACGGCACCTTGCGGCGCAAGCGAGCAAATATAGTCAATCGCTTCGTCAGCATAGCTCGGGCGGGCCTGTGCATAAGCTTCAGCTTTTCCGGTAAACAGATTCGTATTCATAGTCACCTCGTAATCCCCCATGATATGCAGATTGTGATCATACGCCCCCTCCTTCCCAATCAATAGCGCCTATTTATGTCCTCTCAAGCAGGCAAACCGTTTCTGTATACCTTGAGTATACAAAAAAGATGCTGTATCAAAATGGTATCTCCTTGGCGGCGGATTATATTCTAAATCCATATTATCCTTTAAAACAAAGTGGTACATAGAAAAACCTTCCATTTACCCTCAATTATATATTATCAAGTCACTACTTTCTACTGAAAATAATTCTAACACAGGTTATATATCTGGTATATTTTTGAAAGAAATTTCTTTGTTACTTAAAAAGCAATTTATAACGAGGCAAAAGATGTCCCCCAACTCTTATAGGTGGCGTGTACCGCTTTCGTTATCCAATAGGCGGTGAGCATATTTCCCGCCTCGTTGAAACGCTATTGAAAGCATCAAATTCATATGTTATAATTACTGGAAGTTATGACTACTATGAGAGCTGGTAAAGAAATGAGATTACGCAAAATTTTCAATATCGAACGGGACTTTAATTTGTTTTTGCTTGCGGGGTTATTCTCCGGAATTGGCGCAGGCATCAATACATCAATATTCAACAACTACTTAAGCGATGTATTCAAACTATCAGAGGATATCAGAGGTTTCCTTGAGGTGCCTAGAGAAGCGCCGGGCTTCTTTATTATGTTGATTCTGGCGGCATTAAGTTTTTTAGGCGATGTACGTATTGCGATGCTCGGTATGGCAGCAGCGGGTCTGGGTATGCTTGGACTCGGTATGCTGTCGCCTACCTTTGCACTTATGATCATTTGGATGATGATGTACAGCCTCGGTACACACATGGTTATGCCCGTCACGCCATCCATCGGCATGTCCCTGTCCAATCAGGAATCTTTCGGAGCCAGGCTTGGAACGATTAGTGCCTTCGGCTTATCAGGAAGTATTATTGCCTATGTTTATATCTTTCTGGGTTTTAATTTCATGCATATGACTTATCAGACCGCGTTTATTACCGGCACCGTTTTCTATGTGTTCGCTGCTTTTGCAGTGGGGATGATGAAGAAGGGTGGACCTGGAGTCCGAAAAGTAAAATTTGTTTTTAGAAAACGTTATTCGCTCTATTATGTACTGGCCGTTATCAGTGGCGCAAGGAATCAAATTTTTCTGACGTTTGCGCCGTGGGTACTGATTAAGGTATTTGGCGTAAAGCCCCAGATGTTTGCTATCCTGGGTATGGTGGTTGCCCTTATCAGTATAGGCACGCGGAAAATAATCGGTAAATTGATTGACACCCGTGGTGAGCGGTTCGTCCTGACTTTGGAGGCTATCCTGTTGTTCGCCATTTGTCTCGGATATGCATTCTCGGACAGAATTTTTTCCACCGGCGTCGCCGCTGTAGTCATTGCCGGCTGTTATGTCATTGACAACTCCATGTCTGCGGTCGAAATGGCACGGTCAACATATGTACGTAAGATTGCCGTCGATCTTGCCGACGTGACCCCGACGCTGTCGACCGGCGTAAGCCTGCAGCATATCGCTTCAATGGTGATTCCTATTTTCGGGGGTCTTTTGTGGTTGCATGTCGGATATCAGGCCGTATTTATGGCAGCAGCTGTTATCGCGTTCCTCAACCTGGCTCTTTCGCGAAAAATTAAGATTATATAACACCAAATCAAGTAGAACCCGGCCTTTATAGCGGCCTGCAGGGATAATAAAATGCCTACAGTAAATGGACTGTTCGAAAACAATTGTCCAATTTACTGTAGGCATTCCAAAAATAAGTTCAATTTTGCAAATTAGGGAAAATACTTATTAACCTTTTCCCTAACCTCATTAAGCCATGATATTCTCTCGCTACTTGTACTATCGGCTACTACACGAAATATTAGTCTATCAAATACAGTTACTCCGCAAAAATCAAAAATGCAATCTTTCCAAATACGTTGTAAAGGATCGCCGAAAACTGTATTTTCACGTTCCTCCGGCGTATTGGATGTATTAAATACCAATCCTACTTTAGCTTTTAGAAGTCCTATGGGGAGCCCACCGCCACTATCACCCTCTGAGAATGTATAAGCTATGTTTTCTCTTAATACTCGGTCAACCCATCCCTTCAGAACCGCGGGCGGTTGTCCCCACCAGTTCGGGTGAATAATGATTATGCCGTCTGCTTCCTTTATTTCCCGCTGATGGCAAAGAGCCAAATCATCTTCGGCAATATCACTGATTAGCTCCTTATCCGAGAGGATAGGATTGAAATTTTCCTGGCACAGGTCATGGAACATAACGATATGGCCATTATTTTTCAACGTGGCAACAACTGTTTCAGCAATAGCCGAATTAAAGCTATTTTCATAAGGATGTCCTAAAATAACTGATATCTTCATTTCATCACTCCTTGTTTTGGAACAAGATCGTTATTCCCGTATCCTGATATAATTATGGTTCCAAGTGTAGTGGGAATCAGTCCTGCGGCTAAATATTTTCACGTGCTCATCCTCTTATAACGGGGCAAAAGATGTCCCCCACCTCTTATAGGTGCCTGTACCGCTTTCGTTGTCCAACAGGCGGTGAGCATATCTCACGCCTCGTTGAAACGCTCGGGTAGGTTTTTGCAAGTCTGCAAAAACCCTCATTGAAATCTTGTTATAATATCCTCAACCTTAACATTTGGATTACGATATCTTCTGCGTCCGATTGTTTTTTTGCCATACTCTATTGCTTCACATGGACACCATTGGATACAAGCAAGGCAACGCTCACATGAATGCTGCCAAACCGGACGCTGCCCTTCAATTTTTATATTATCTACAGGGCATACTTTGGCGCATAGACCACAGCCGATACACTTGCCAGTCGCGCAGAATTTTTCATCCCATTCGGCAATACCTTTGTACAAATATCTGCGATTGGCTATTTCACTGAGCTGCTTGACAGCTCTTTTAACCGGCCTCAGCTTGCCTTTAGCAATCGCTCCAGCGGCCTCATCCGCCTTATCCATGGCGTTTTTTATCAGCTTTTGTATGATGTTAGGAGCATAAGCAGAATATTTCACGATATAATTCCCCGGCATTCTTACCCCAGCGGCATAGGACAGATGAGCACCCTTATCTTTTAGTATATCCTCCAGCATACCCAGCGTGTCGGCTCCGGTTCCTCCAAAGTTTATAAATGCAAAGC
>JAEXXN010000192.1 GCA_023405875.1 Bacillota bacterium
AAAAGCATAAAAGCAAGCAGCAGCAGGAATACAATGAGCTTGCCGACATGATAGAATCAGGCATGGAAGCTTATGAAATAGCTGAGGAGATCGGATTGGCATCCAACTATGTTTCGGATATAAAGAAGCAAATATTCAACGATATGATTTAGGTGAAAAAATGATTACTATCAGATTGGAAAATCACCAGTTTTACAATGAGGTTGAAGACATCATAAGTATGTTTTATGGAAAATGCGAAATAAAAAGATCGGATGAAGCTTTGGCGGAGGGCCAAAGCTTTTTGCAGCCGGATGATGTGCTTATAACAAATAAAATTGAGCTTACACCTGTAAGCTGTAAATGCACATCGGAATACAAGGCCTCTGGAAGGCAGGAAAAGCTGACAGTTGAGGACCGTATGGAGCAGTCAGACAAAAAGGCATTGAAAAGGCTGGTAAAAAAGTCGGTGTACAAGCTGTTGTCACTGATATTTGAAAAGGAATTCCCCTGGGGGATACTTACCGGGATCAGGCCGGTAAAGCTGGTTCATGAGCTTATGAACAGCGGGACGGACGAAGCAGATATCCCGGGGAGGCTTAGGTCGGAATATCTGACAAGCGAGGACAGGGCGCAGTTGGCAGTGGAGATTGCCAGAACTGAAAGGCCTTTTGTTTATCCCTATGATGACAACATGATAAGCATATATATAGGCATACCCTTTTGCCCCAGCCGATGCCATTATTGCTCCTTTACCTCCAACTCAATAAGCGCATACCGGACTTTTGTCGAACCGTACCTTGAGAGCCTTATGAAGGAGCTCAGGGTAGTTGCAGAATATCTCAGGAGGATGGACTACAAGGTCCAATCAATATATATCGGGGGTGGGACTCCTACAGCTCTGGAGGCACAGCAGCTTGAAAGGCTACTGAAGTGCGTTTCCAACAGCTTCGGCAGTCAGGTGTCCGAATTCACCTGCGAAGCAGGGAGGCCTGATTCAATAACTCCGGAAAAGCTCCGGGTGCTGAAGGAAAACAATATCGGCAGAATAAGCATCAATCCTCAGACCATGAATGATGCAACGCTGAAGTGCATAGGAAGGGCACACAATGCAGGGCAGATAGAAGAAAGCTTCAGGGCGGCAAGAAACGCAGGCTTTGACAACATCAACATGGACCTGATACTGGGGCTTCCTGGAGAAGGCCCGGAGCAGCTGGCAAAGACCCTGGAGGCTGTTAAGGAGCTTGATCCCGAAAGTGTTACTGTGCACACCATGGCAATCAAAAGAGCCTCCAGATATAATGAGGAGCACAATGCAGAGCTTGCTGATGATGAGCATGTATCAACAATGATGGAATATACCAAGGATTTTCTGCGGAAAATGGGGTTAAAGCCCTATTACCTGTACCGGCAGAAGCATATGCTGCAGAATCTTGAAAATATAGGCTTTGCAAAAAGTGGCCATGAGTGCATCTACAATATGCAGATCATGGAAGAAAAGCAGACAATAGTTGCCTTTGGTGCAGATGCGGTTACCAAGATAGTGATAAACAGCGGAAACAGGATAGAAAGGCAGCATAATATAAAGGATGTGAAGCTGTATATTGAAAGAACAGATGAAATGATCAGAAATAAAATTGATATTTTGGAGATGCTGAATATTTCGCGAAAAACATTTTAAATTTTAATCAGATTCGCGTAAATATTTCCTTGATTTTAATTGAATTCGCGCTATACTTAAGAGGAATACCGTATATGCGCGTTCAATATCGGAAAACATATTGACATAACCAACACCGGCTATTATAATATTACATTAATATGGTATATTTGACCTTGAACGGGAGAGTAGGTTATTGAAGCTGTGCAGAGAGAGGATATCGGAGTATTTGCGCTCCGGCTGGAAGTATCCTTACAGACAGGATATTACTGAAGGACACCCGGGAGTCCGGCTGCTGAAAAGTTTATCGGCATTATTAGGCAGCCGCGTATATTCTGCGTTAAAGAAAAAAGATGGATTATCCAAACAGGGTGGCACCACGGGATTATAACTCTCGTCCCTGACAATATGTCAGGAACGGGAGATTTTTGTTTGTAGAAGATTTTTAAATTTAATGAGGAGGGACAGATTATTATGGCAAGGATAAACAGGACACACTATTGCGGAGAGCTTGGCGTTGAAAATCTGGGCGAAAAGGTGGTTGTTACCGGTTGGGTCCAGAAAAGAAGAGACCTGGGGGGGCTTATTTTCATAGACCTCAGGGACAGAAGCGGAATCATACAGTGTACAATAAATAAGGATACCAAGCCTGAGGTATTTCAGGAAGCCTTCAAGGTCAGAAGTGAATTTGTACTTGTAGTCAAAGGCGAGATCGTAAAGAGGTCTGAAGGTGCAATCAACCAGAAAATGGCGACAGGCTATATAGAAATTGATGTGAACAGCCTGGAAATATTGAGCAAGGCAGAGACAACGCCTATATATATCGAGGATGATCTGAATGCATCTGAACAGCTCAGATTAAAATACAGGTACCTGGATCTCAGAAGGCCGGCAATGCAGAAATTCTTGTTCACAAGGCACAGGATTGCCAAGGTAGTAAGAGATTATATGGATCAGAACGGTTTTATAGAGGTGGAGACACCTATCCTTATAAAGACTTCACCGGAAGGTGCAAGGGATTATCTTGTACCCAGCAGGGTCCAGCCGGGAAATTTCTTTGCGCTTCCCCAGTCTCCCCAATTGTTCAAGCAGATATTGATGGTGTCCGGCTTCGACAGGTACTTCCAGATCGCAAAGTGCTTCAGGGATGAAGACCTGAGAGCAGACAGACAGCCGGAATTCACACAGATAGATATGGAGCTTTCCTTTGTTGAAACGGAAGATGTAATGGAGATCAATGAGGGATTGCTGAAAAAGCTTTTCAAGGAAGTGCTCGACATTGATATAGCAACTCCTTTCAGAAGGCTCACTTACAAAGAAGCTATGGAGCGCTTCGGTTCCGACAAGCCTGACACCAGATTCGGAATGGAGCTTAAGGATCTGGGTGATATAGTTGCCGGAGCGGAATTCAAAGTGTTTGCCGATACACTGGCAAATGGCGGAGTAGTAAAGGCAATCAACGGGGAAGGCCTCGGAGAAAAGCTGAGCCGCAAAGAGATCGATGCTCTGGGGGAATTCGTCAAGACATACAGGGCCAAAGGGCTTGCATGGATAAACATTACTCCTGAAGGAATAAAGTCTCCTATCGCAAAGTTCCTGAAGGAAGAAGAGCTGAACGGTATAATTGAGAGGGCCGGTGGGAAAACAGGAGATATAATTTTTATAGTATCCGACACTCCGAAGGTGGTATATGATTCCCTGGGACAGCTGAGATTAAAGCTGGCCAAGCGTTTTGAGCTGATTGACAGCAGCATATATGATCTTCTCTGGGTAACAGAATTCCCACTGCTTGATTTTGATGAGGAAGAAAACAGATACGTTGCAATGCATCACCCATTCACCTGCCCTATGGATGAGGACTTGGAGCTGCTGGAAACAGAACCTCTCAAGGTGAGGGCAAAGGCATATGACTGTGTTCTGAACGGCTATGAGCTGGGAGGAGGAAGCATAAGGATACACAGGCAGGAATTGCAGGAGAAAATGTTTGGACTCTTAGGCTTCACCCAGGAGCAGGCCTGGAGTAAATTCGGTTATCTGCTTGAAGCCTTTAAATATGGTACACCGCCCCATGGAGGACTTGCATTCGGCCTGGACAGAATAGTAATGCTGTTTACAGGCACCGACAATATAAAAGACGTTATTGCATTCCCCAAGACTCAGACGGCAAGCTGCCTGATGACAAATGCTCCTTCACCTGCCGATTCAAGACAGCTGGAAGAGCTTCATATCGAGGTTAAGGAATAACAGCAAAACAAAGCCAATAAAATTAAACACCCTGCTATGCTTGTACTGGTAAACGGCATGGCAGGGTGTTTTGGAGGAAAATAATATGAACCAATTTTCGAGGACAGAGCTCCTTCTTGGAGCTGAAGGTATGGAAAAGTTGAAAAACAGCACTGTAGCAATCTTTGGGATAGGCGGGGTAGGCTCTTATACGGCAGAAGCTTTGTGCCGATGCGGAGTAGGCAGGC
>JAEXXN010000250.1 GCA_023405875.1 Bacillota bacterium
ATACACTACCTTACTACCGATTCAACCTATGGTTCAATCGACAGATTCCTGTACGGATATACAGGCAAGTCCTGCAATGTAAAGATATTGGACGAAGCAGACTGTTTATTGGAAATGAACGGGATGACCGTCAAGATACTGAAGAAGGAAAGAAACCCCCGGAATATAGACTGGGCAAAGGAAGGGGTCAGGCTGGTAGTTGATTGCACCGGCGTATTTTTAGACCCGTCACAGCCCGCTGATCACCCCAAGGGAAGTATAAGAGGCCATATTGAAGCCGGGGCGGAGAAGGTAATTGCAAGCGCACCCTTCAAGGTGAAGGATTCCTCACATAAAATGCCTGACGATAGCGCCTTGTTTGTGTATGGTGTAAATCATGCGAGCTATGACCCTTCAAGGCATCATATCCTATCAGCGGCAAGCTGTACCACAACAGGCCTTGCACACATGATAAAACCGCTCCTGGATACAGAGGAGACATCGAAAATAATAACTGCATCAATGTCCACCGTACACTCTGCTACCAATAACCAGAACATACTCGATGCACCTCCCGGTGCAGGTACAAAGGATCTGAGAAGGAACAGATCGGTATTCAACAATATAATACCGACTACGACCGGTGCAGCCATTGCTTTGGAAGAGATACTCCCGGAAATAAAGAAGGTGGGCTTCATGGCGGATTCGGTAAGGGTGCCTACAAGCACTGTTTCCTTGATATCCTTGAATATAACCTTCCGTACCGACCTGGGTGAAACAGGAGATCCCATTATAAACAGGGAGTTTATAAATGACATCTATAAAAAGGCGGCCTCAGGAGCTCAGAAGGATCTGCTGATATTCAGCGAGGAGCAGAACGTATCCTCCGACCTGATGGGCTGCAGAGCTGCTGCAGTGATAGAAGGGCATGAGACCCACACCAGGACCGGATTTCTGCCGCTTTATGCAGAGACCCTGAGGGAGTATGGAATAGATACCAACCAGGATATCAATCTTCCGGTCACACATGCCAAGATTTTCGGATGGTACGACAATGAGTTCGGAAACTATGTCAATTGTCTTGGAAAGCTGGCTGTTTATGTTGATAAAAATATGATATAATAAATGCAATCAAGGAAATAAAACCTCACGGTTTTATCTTCTATGCATTTATTGAAACGGTGTGAAGCAATCGGATTAGCGGATTGCACCTATGTTATAATAAATACAATTAAGGAAATAAACCCTTACGGTTTTATCTTTTATGTATTTATTGAAACGGTGTGAAGCAATCCGATTGGCGGATTGCACCTATGTTATAATAAATACAATTAAATAACTATTCAAAGCTCCGGTATATTTAACCGGAGTTTTCTATGGAAAGCTGCATACGGGAGCGTCAGCTCCCGGAGCATAGGATAAATAAGGATAGAGAAATATATTATTTTGCGAGGGATTTACAGAAAATGTATAAGTCATGGCAGGGATTAATGAAAACCCTATGGAGCGATAAGCTGCTTTCAAATAATATGAGATATTACATATTAAATGGGGTACTGTATACCATTGTAACAAATTTATATAAGCCCTTTGCACAAAAGTTTATTTTCAGGCTGAACGGTTCGGAATTCCACGTATCTCTGTTCAACGCGCTTCCGGGACTGATTGCCGTATTTGCAATTATTCCCGGAATAATATTTATGAGCCGCTCACTGAGTAAGAAAAAGGTTATGGCAGTTTTCTTTTTCATGAGCAGGCTGATTATTCTGAGCTTTGCCCTGGTGCCTTTCCTGCCGGAGCAATACAGGCCTATTGCATTTGTTTTGCTGGCAAGCCTGATGAATTTTCCTGAGGCTGTTTCAACAACAGCTCTTCAGAACTTTGCAGCAGAAGCTTTTGCTGAGAAGGACAGGGCCTTTGCAATAGCATCAAAAAACAAGTATTCTGCACTGATAAGCTTTATTTCGCTGCTTATACTGGGACAAATCATAGAAAGATTGGGTACGACAGCTTATAAGGCCGTTGTAATATATCAGCTTTTCTTTGTATTGGCATTTCTTCTGGGGATTTATGAAATTGCGGCATTGATGAAGATCAGGGAGAATAAGTCGGAAGAGTCCGACCGTATCGATATAAGCAGCTCACTGAGAGAGATATTCAGGAATAAAGGGTTTGTTGCCTTCCTGTTCTGCTCGATGCTGTTCCACTTCGGATGGCAGATGGGCTGGCCGCTTTTCAGCATTTACCAGATAAAATACCTGGGAGCTACAGAGGCATGGATAACTGTTTCCAATGTATCCTCCGGGATAGCGATGTTTATCAGCTATAGTTACTGGGAGAGGCTCATAAACAAAAAGGGCAACCTCTATGCAATTGCATTGGCTACCACCGGCATGGCAGCGACTCCGATACTGTTTGCCTGGTCGCCCAATCTATATGTGCTTACTGTGGCAGGTATAATAATGGGCTTCTTTACTTCCGGCACCACGACTACCGTTTTGAGCTCCCTGCTCAATGCCGCTCCTGAGAAGAACAGGCTGATGTACGTGGCAGT
>JAEXXN010000275.1 GCA_023405875.1 Bacillota bacterium
GTCATATACAGTGACTTCAACAATCGTACCGAGAAGAAAATCAGTTTTGGATATAGGCTTTTCCAGAATTTTTGAAGACTGTTCCTTACAGCCTGAAAGCAGCAATATTATAAGCAGCATAGATGCAATAAGCAGTTTTTTTGATTTAATGAAACTCAAAATGGCACCTCCAAATAGTATTGTGTAAAATGTTTTTCGAAAAATATTTAATAGTTAAAAAATTTACATATTTAATTCTATATGATACATTATTATTATTGCAATAAAAATATCAATAATGATAATTGAATTCAATTTTCGGACAAGTATGACAGCATCAGACAATAGAAGCATCTGGACTTTGTTACAGCATATATCATGATACATTATATAAAATAATCCATACTATTACTATAAACAATTTTTATTGTATAATATATTGACATGATATATTTTTATTTTATACTAGTTTGAGAGGTAATTTATGAAATTCAAAAAAGGGGATATCATTGTAGTCATTATTCTTGCCGCAGCTGTGATTTCGTGGTTCGGTATAAACAGGCTCAACGATGCAAAATCCGACAGGCGGGTGGTAATAGAAATCTCTGGTACCCTGTATGAAACAATTCCGTTGAAAGCCGGTATGGAGCAGAAGAAGGTTCATATAGAGCTTAGGGACGGCAGGCACATAGACATAGTGATTGATGAAAGCGGAGCCTATGTAGAAGATGTTGTATGCCCGGACAAGATATGCCAGAAAACCGGAGTGGTGAACAAAGTCGGGCAGAGTATCGTATGCCTCCCCAATAAGGTTGTAATTTATATTGAGGGAGAAGCGGAAACAGAAACAGATGTGGATGGTGTTTCATCTTGATTGCGAAGGAAACGGCCTTATAGATATATAGTTTTTATGATTTCGCAGAGGAGATTATGATGAGTAGAACAAATAAAATGGTACTAATGGGTATTCTTGTTTCCCAGGCATTGATACTTCATCTGATAGAGAGAATGATCCCTGTACCTGTACCGGTTCCTGGAATAAAGCTTGGGCTGGCAAATGCGGTGTCCCTTATAACTATAGTATTTTTCGGACCCAAGGAAGCCCTGCTGGTGGTTGCAATGAGAACCTTTTTAGGCTCTGTGTTCGGCGGAGGAGTTTCCGCCTTTCTATACAGCTTTATGGGAGGCTGCATAAGTACCATTGTAATGGCGGTCATGTATAAAAAATTTAAAGGCCTGTTCAGCTTACCGGTTATCAGCGTTGTGGGAGCGATATTTCACAATATCGGACAGATATTTGTTGCAAGTATTGTAGTACAGAATATGAAGCTCTTTTATTATTTGCCCGTCCTGATGATCTCTGCGGTGATCACAGGCTTATTTATCGGTTTCGCAGTAAAATATACATTAAAACCTATGAAGTATATACTCAGATTAGGAAGTGACGCAAATGTGGAATGAAAACGAATTTTTGAGAAAAGAACTGGAAGCCGTAGAGGATGCGATAAAGAAATCTCTGAGGACCAGAAACAAAAGGGTAAAGGAAGCACTGGTGAGATTTGTAGAAAGCGGAGGGAAAAGGCTCCGTCCTGCATTTGTCATACTGGGAGGCACCTTCGGCAAATATGATGAAGAAAAGATAAGACCTGTTGCAGCTGCTTTGGAAATCATACACATGGCAACGCTCATACACGATGATATAATTGATGATGCCAAGCTCAGAAGAGGGAAGGAAACTGTGCATTCGGTGCTGGGCAAGGATGTGGCTGTATACAGCGGTGACTTTCTTCTGACCCGGGCTTTTATGCTGGTTTCAGAGTTTGCGGATATGAGCATGCTGAACCAGATTGCAAAAGCTTCGGCTTATATATGTGACAGTGAAATTGCCCAGAATGAGCAGAGATATGATACCGGGGTCAGTGTAAAGCAATACCTGAAAAGAATAGGCGGAAAGACCGCAGTGCTATTTTCCATAAGCTTTTATATGGGAGCCAGTAAGGCCGGCTGCTCCAAAAAACTTGCCAGTAAACTGGGCGTACTGGGCTACAATATCGGTATGGCTTTCCAGATCGTTGATGATATTCTGGATCTGACCGGTAATGAAGCAAAGGTAGGCAAGCCGCTGCTGAGCGATGCCGCCCAGGGTGTATATACCCTGCCTATAATATATGCGCTCCGCTCTGATTACAGGGAACAGGTCCTTGAAGCCCTGGGCAGGATCGACAAAGACAATGGGTCATCCCTGCATACGCTTCTGGATACCTCAAAAGCTATTGAAGAATCAAAAAATCTTGCTGAAAAATATATAAGAAAAGCATTGAAAAGTGCAGGAGAGCTTCCGGATTCTCCCGGAAAAGAAATTATTATTAAAATTATTGATGAGCAGCTTGAAAGAAAGTTCTAATTATTATCGTCATAATATATGGTTGTTATTGGGTGTTTTGCTAAGCAACGCACCCATTTATTTTTACATAATACAAATTTCCATTAATTACAGCCTTAGGTATATTGAATGCCGGTAGAAAATATAGCATAATTATAGTTGATATATAGATTGGAGGACATACAATGAATACATTACAGGCAATAATACTCGGAATCATACAGGGGCTTACGGAGTTTCTTCCCATAAGCAGCTCGGGACATCTGGTGCTGTTCCAGAAGATATTCGGGATAAATGAACCGACTCTTATATTTGATACCATGGTGCATGTCGGAACCCTTGCAGCGGTAATCACGGTCCTGTGGAAGGAAGTGCTCTCACTGCTGAAAAGACCTTTCCAAAGGCTTACCTGGCTGTTGGTAGCGGCAACTGTACCTACCGTAATTATCGCACTTTTGTTTAAGGATATCATTGAGGAAATGTTTAAATCAGGAAGTACTCTTGGCTTTGAATTTCTGATTACCGGCGCTGTGCTTCTTTTTGCTGAAAGGCTTAACAGCGGAAGGAAGCGGGTTAAGGAGACCTCATACCTGGATGCCGCTTTCATAGGGATTATGCAGGGT
>JAEXXN010000346.1 GCA_023405875.1 Bacillota bacterium
GGTCAGGACAGGCGAGATCGGGGCTGATGATTATGTGCTGAAGTTTGGCAACAGGAAGTTTGTTAAGGTTCAGGAGATCCAGGGGCTGCTCGACTTTGCCCCCGGGCGTGAGGAAAAAGAGCCGGAGCCGGAGGCGCCTGAAAAGGAACTGGCTGTGACCAGGGAAGAAGCCAAGGAAGAGCTTGATGCGACATTTGAGAATAATGTGAACTATATACAGAAGCACCAGAAAAAAGGGTCCTCCGGCCGGAAGCTCGCAATCATGGCGGCTGCCTCACTCGGGCTGGGACTGGCCGTATGGCTGCTTGTACAGCTCTTCTGATATACAAAAAAAGTCCTGCTTGCTCAGGGCTTTTTAATTCGGCTTTTTCTATTGCTATTTACTGGAATCTGATATAATTATAGCTGTGTGTACGGTTAAAATTTATTGTAATCGGGGTTATAAAAATGGAGGATATGGAACGCCGGAAGAATAGTGATAAATTGCTGAGAGCCGGGGAAATAAACCACAGAATAGTATCCATGATCGTTCCCATAACCATAGATAATCTGCTGCAGATGATAGCAGGTATCGTATCCATGGGGATGATAGGCAGGATCGATGCCCTCTCGATAAGCGCCCTGGGTATAAGCATGAGGATCACGCAGATCATATGGGCCTTTTTCAAGGGGATAACCACAGGGGCTACCGTCTTTGTCGCACAATACTACGGCGCAGGGGAAATATGCAAGGTAAAGAATGTCATAAGGCAGACCCTGCTCTCAGGAATAGCAGTAGTGCTTGTATTGCAGCTGATAGTCTATACACAGGCCTCAAGGCTGCTTATGGTATTCAACCCCAATCAGGAGCTGCTGGAGCTTGCTACGGAATACGTCAGGACAGTATCCTTCGGGCTGCCCTTCCTTGCTGTAATGCTCATAATAGGCGGAGTTATGCAGGGGATGGGCAATGGTAAAACCCCCATGTATATTACAATGGTTATGAACATAGTCAATATAGTTGTAGGCTATATAGTCATATTCGGGAAGCTGGGAATAACCCCAATGGGTGTACGGGGTGCAGCGCTGGCCACCGTTGCTTCACAGGGGACTGCCGCAGTTCTGGGGCTGTACATACTCTTTAACAGACATGGGGTGCTGAAGGGCTCCTTGAACAAGAGGTATATGAAGGTTGACAGGGTCCAGATAAAAGAGGTTTACAGGGTAGGACTTCCCACTTCAATGGAATCTATATTCTGGCAGCTTGCTGCAATCATACTGACAAGGGCAATCCTTACCTTCGGAGAAACTGCCTTTGCAGCTCATCAGCTGGGCTTGCAGGCAGAATCCATTTCCTATACTCCGGCGGCAGGCTTTGGAGTTGTAGCAACTGCGCTTATCGGCCAGGCTCTTGGAGCAAGGGACAAGGAGCTTGCCAGGCTGTATCTGCGCCAGATACTCAAAGGGGCCCTGTGTATTACAGTGGTGTGTGTAATAGTGCTTGTGGGTTTTCCCAAGGTATTGATGTCGGCGCTGACGGATAATAAGGAAATAATCGAGTTAAGCTCGATATACCTGGTCCTTATGGGGCTGGTGCAGCTTTTCCAGAATACAACCGGGGTTCTGGCAGGGGCGATGAGAGGAGCGGGCTTCACCAAGGTACCGATGATGGTGGCGGGAATAGGGCTGTGGGGTGTGCGCGTGCCGCTGGCACTGCTGATGACCTATGTGTTCAAGCAGACTATTGTGGCAATATGGATAGTAATGTGTGTCGACCTTGTATTCAGATTTCTGGTATGCCTTTTCTATTACAGAAGCAAGAACATATATGAGAACCGTTTGATGAAGGAAGACAAGAAAATGGAGGTGACGGTATGAATCAGATAATCGAAGCGCTGTTAAGCAGAAAATCGGTGAGAGCTTATGAGGATAAGCCTATACCGGAGGAAATAAGGGGGCTGATCCTGAAAGCGGCAATGAGGGCGCCTACTGCCGGGAACCAGATGCTGTATTCCATTATCGAGATAGACAGCCGGGAGGCCAAGGAGGTATTGGCCGTGACCTGCGACGATCAGCCTTTTATAGCAAAGGCACCCTATGTGCTTTTGTTCCTGGCCGACTATCAGCGCTGGTATGATTACTTCCTGTCCTCGGGAGTGCCTGAGCTTTGCCGGAAGAAGGGAACAGAGCTTAGAAAGCCGGAGGAAGGGGACCTGTTCCTGGCATGCTGTGATGCACTGATCGCCGCTCAGACTGCGGTAGTGGCGGCAGAATCCTTCGGCATCGGTACCTGCTATATAGGGGATATAATGGAGAACTATGAGAGGCACAAAGAGCTTCTTGACCTGCCGGAGTATGTTTTCCCCATTGCCCTGGTATGCTTCGGATATCCGACGGAGCAGCAGAAGCAGCGGGCTCAGCCTGAAAGGTACAAGCAGGAATATGTGGTGTTCAAGGACAGGTACAGGAGGCTCAGCGGTGAAGAATTCAAAGACATGTTCAGGAGCTCGGACGAAAGGCTGTTCGGAGAGCGGAGCAATATCAACGGTGCGGAGAATTACGGACAGCACATGTATATGAGAAAGTTTGACAGTGACTTTTCCAGGGAAATGAGCCGGTCGGTAAGAGAGATATTGAAGAACTGGAAATGATAATAACCCCTCCTCTTGGCTATGAGGCCGAAGGGGAGGGGTTACAGAGTACTATGCCTTCCTTCTGGAAAGGTTTATATTTTCAACATCAAACACACGCAGGGAGCTTCTTACATCCTTTTCAATCGCCTGCTGCGCATATTTGTCTATTTCATTCCGGTCCTTGGGTCCGTGGCACAGGGAGGCGGCACCGCCGATACAGCCGTTGACGCAAGCCATGCCTTCGATGAAGTTATCCTTAAGCCGGTTGAGCTTGGCCAGCTTAAGGGCTTTATCGCATTCGGCTATACCATTGCAAACCACAGGCCTGAAATCCAGCTCCGGATTGCTTGTGCCGATCACATGCTTTATAGCTTCGGTAAGGCCCCCGGTGCGGGCAAAGATCCTGCCGAAGAAGGAGGCATTGTCAAAGGCAGCCTCCTGGCAGGCCTCCAGGTCTATATTCATTGCATCCAGCATGGCACAAAGCTCCTCAAAGGTTATGACATATTCCGTTTCACCCTTCAGCTCATCTCTCAGGATCTCTGTTTTTTTTGCCGTGCAGGGGCCTATAAATACTATACAGGCTTTTTCATCCACAGATTTTATCAATCTTGATACTGCAATCATGGGAGATACTGTGTTTGAAATATTACCTGCAAGGGTAGGATAAAACTTCTCTATATAGCTTACAAAGGCAGGGCAGCAGGAGCTTGTAACGAATTTCCTGCTCCCGTCTCCATGGGCAAGCTCCTCTGCCTCGTGAATGGCAGCCATATCAGCGCCGAGGGCGACCTCGACCACATCCTGGAAGCCCATCTTCTTGATTCCTGCAACCACCTGCCCTACGGTGGCATTGGAAAATTGTCCCGCAATGGAGGGAGCTATTATTGCATACATTTTTACCCCTTTATCCACCTTTGACCTTTTCAGCATCTCTATGACATCCACTATAAAGGATTTATCTGCAATAGCGCCGAAGGGGCATTGATAGGCGCAAGCGCCGCATTGTATGCACTTGTTGTAGTCGATTATGGCTTTTTTATCGTCATCAAAGCTCAGGGCGTGGGTGGGGCAGGCCTTCTTGCAGGGGCGCATTACGTCTGAAATTGCGTTGTAGGGGCATACTGCCTTGCATTTGCCGCATTCCACGCATTTATTGGGATTTATATATGCCCTGCCGCCGACATGCTGTATGGCATTTACCGGACAAACCTCCGAGCAGCGGCGGGCAAGGCATCCCCTGCAAGCTTCCGTAACAGTAAAGCGGTATATCGGGCACTCATCGCAGGCTATATCCATAACCTCAATAATGTTTGGATTGTCCGGATCGCCCCCGGTTGCCAGCTTTATACGCTGCTTCATAATGGCGCGTTCCTTATGGATGCAGCATCTTATCCTGGGCTTTGGCCCGGGAGCGATTATTTCAGGAAGAGTGTTCAGCTTTTCTGAAAGGGAGCCTTCCAGAGCAAGCTCTGCAACTCCCCGTAAAACCTCGTATTTAATCAATTGAACATCTGTTTCAAATTTTCTCATTTTGGTTACCTCATAAATCAAATATACGTAAGCTGAACATTTTTGCCTAATTTCTTCATAAGCTCTGCCAGCTCAATTATTACTTTAAGCTTTATTCCCAGATCCAAAGGAAAATCCGGGTTCTGATGAGCCGGGTTGACAGCCTTGCCTATCCAAAGGTTCAGGTGAGTGCAGTCCTCCAATAAAAGCTTTGCGAGCCGGGAAGCGCCATCCTGGTTATTCAGGCTGTTTAGGGAAGTCTGACCGCTGCCGCTGCTGACATAGGCCTTGAGCTTGTCGACAGTCCTGCGTAAGGTCAGCACCCCTTCGGTCACCAGGTCTATACCTTTTATACAAGCGGTGGGAGGAACATCGGGATCAAAGAAATCCATATTGGTAACTATTTCTTCCTTCAGCTCCCTGGCAGCTATTTTAGCTGCAGTTCCGCCGCAGACCACCTTTTTGCCTTTTGCTTCTCTGAGCCTTTCTATGACACGGGCATCATCCTCGGGATTAACAGGAGGCCCGGTAAACAGATCAACCTCTTCGGAACGACGGAGCTTTACAGTGACCACTGTAGCATCGTCTCCTGCCTTGCCTGCATAAAGGCTGTAGCATGTATCAATAAGGCTTTTGGATATATTGGCGGCGCATTTCTCTATTTTTCCCTGGCGCTCCAGGTAATCTTCAACATTCTTCCACTGCCAGCCCAGGTTAAGTACACCCCCTACTCCTGCATGGATGACACCGTCGCTGACGACAGTAAGAGCATCCCCTTCGTGCAGCCGGAAGGAGCTTTCCTTTACCATCCGCTCGTTTAGCTGAACGGCATTGTTCCGGGTCTGTGGGATTTCCCTGCCCTTGTGCATGAAAAAAACCGGGGGATTGTCATATTCGGCTACATACACCTGGCCGTCCTCCTGGATATTTATTATTGTAAAGGTTGAATAAGCAAGCTTTCTGACACTGCATACCGGCAAGGTCTGCATGATGGTATCCACAGTCTCAAGTATGCTGACACCCTCCTTGAGCATGGTGGCTGCTATCTTGCAGGTGAGAGTCGCAAGGATATTTGCCTTGACCCCGCTGCCCAACCCGTCTGATAATACGATTATCACCGAGTTTTCGGTGCGGACGATCTCTACCTTGTCGCCGCAGAGCTCTTCGCCATATTTATTCAAGCTGTTGTATGCCACATCTATAAATGTTTTCATTCCGAATCACCTGTTTCACCAATTACGATTTCTTTGAGCTTTGTAAGTATGACCTTGGTTTCAGCAGTGGTTTCACCCAGAAGTCCTGCTATTTCCTGGGCCACCCTCATTTGCTTGGTTATTACCTTCTGAGCTGCTTCCAGGGTATTCGTCCTAACCTTTGCCAGCTCTTCCTGATGCTTCTCGTCCAGAGTAATATCCGTCATGATTGTCAATATAAGCTTCTGCTTTT
>JAEXXN010000363.1 GCA_023405875.1 Bacillota bacterium
AAAAACCTACCCGAGCGTTTCAACGATGCGGGAGACATGCTCACCACCTGTTGTACAACGAAATCGGTACCCGCCACCTATAAGAATTGGGATACATCTTTAGCCTCGTTATATGCATATTATACTATTATAAATATAAATTGTTAATAGATGGTTTTTCATAATTTTACATTTTTCTGTAATCAATGACTTTTTTTGTGCTTCATAAATACAAAAAAAGTGCGGTTCCCTGCCGCACTTTAAAGCCATTCGTTACATGTTGGCAATCTGCTTTTGTTCCTGCTCATCAAGCAAAAAGTTCAGATCAAGTATAATCAGTAGCCTGTCTCCCCGTTTTCCTATACCTGTTATGTATTTTCTTTCAACCCCGGCAATTATTGTGGGAGTTTCCTGTATATCAGCCGTATCGAGAGTAAGCACTTCTGATGCATCATCAACTATGAAGGCAATCTGCTTGTCCCCAAAATTAATCACAATAGTCCTGGTATTTTCAGTTAGTTCCTGCCCCTTGATGTTAAACCGCTTTTTCAGACTCAAGACTGGAATAACACTGCCTCTGAGGTTCATTACCCCTTCTACAAAATCAGGTGTATTCGGCACCTTCACCGGTTCTTCATATGGGCCGATCTCCTGAACCTGCATTATATTTACGCCGTATTCCTCTTTGCCAAGCCTAAAAACGACAAATTGCATTTCAGCCATAAAAATCCCTCCTACAACTAATTATACCATGAAAACCGTATTTGTGAATAATTATTACATATTTCTAATGTTTTTTACAGCCGCAATTACAGTTATGGTGGTGCTCATGATGATGATGTTCATGCCCACACCCGCATCCAGGCCCATGCTCATGTCTATGTTGGTGTTTGTCCTCAACAAACTCAATTGAAGCAAGCTGTTGCTTTACCTGACCCTTGATATATTCAACATATTTCTTTCTGAGCTCCTGCTGTTCCTGCTTTTCCTCTTCGCTCAGGCCATCCTGCTTGGACTTCCTTGCCAGCTGGTTGATCCTGTCTATCATTTCCCTTGTTATCATATATCCCTAGCCTATCCTTGAATTAACCACATCAAGTGTCTCTTTCTGAAGTCTCCGGCCCTCTGCGGAAAGCCTCATGCATTTCTCATGGGCTTCTGTCCTGACAGCCTCATCGGAAATCCCGGGCAGGTTGATATTGACATTGAGTATTGCCCCTTCCAATCCTGAAAGTGCCAGCAAGGCACCTACTCCTACATCGGATACGGCATTCTTGTTACCATACTTTGCTATTGTAAGCTGATTCTTCAGCAGTTCAAAGCAGCTTTCCGCAGTCTTCAGAGGAACCTGCAGCGCATACAGGCTTGCCTCCTGCATTTTCTCACTGCGTACCTGCTTCTGCTCGTCTGTGTCCTTGGGCAGCTTCATTGCTTCCATGAACTTGTTGAAGGCTTTGGTATCCTCGTCTACCAATCCTGTAAGCTCTGCCTGAAGCAGCTTTATATTATCCGCTTCCTTCATAAATTGAGCTTTTATCTCATCATCCAAGGCTTCATAGCTTTTCTTTCCGAGGGAAAGATTGACCACCATCATTGTAAGAGATGAGGCCAAAACGCCTGACAATGCCGCGGTGCTTCCGCCTCCGGGTGCCGGCTCGCTGCTGGCCAGCAAATCACTGTAATTTCTCAAAGTCATATCCATTAACAAACTCATAAATCCACCTCGTTATAATTTAGTTCTTTAGTATTTTTCCAGCTTCTACAACCTTTTTGCCGTTCTTTATTACGGTATTTACATGGTTTATTCCAAAATGGTACACCAGATACTCCAGGTTGGGAGTATCAAATATTACCATATCGGCTTTCTTGCCCACCTCAAGGCTGCCTATTTCTCCTGCCCTGTCAAGCCCGTGGGCTGCATTAAGGGTCATACCCTTTATTATCTCCTCAGGGGTCAGCTTCATTCCGAAGCATGCAAAGGTCATTATTGCCTGCAGGTTCTCAGTGGGGCAGGAACCCGGGTTGTAATCGGTCGCAATTGCGACCCTGACACCCTTCTCCATCATCTTCCTTGCCTGAGCGTACTTACCCAGCATAAGGTAGAAGGAGGTCCCCGGCAGCAGTATTGCCGTAACACCTGCTTTGGCCATAGCCTCTATCCCCTCATCCGATGCAGCAAGAAGATGCTCTGCCGATGTAGCTCCCATTGAGCCTGCAAGCTCTGCACCCTGAAGCGGGATTATCTCATCCGCATGTATCTTCAGCTTGAAGCCCTGATCCTTGCCCTTCTGCATTATGATGCGGGACTCTTCCGGTGAAAAGACACCCTCTTCACAGAAAACGTCAATAAACTCGGCCAGCTTGTTCTGCTTAACATAAGGCATGACCTTGTCGCACATAAAATCTATATAGCCCTGGGTATTGCCCTTAAATTCCTCCGGTACGGCATGAGCGCCCATATAGGTTGACACAATGTCCACAGGATGGGATTCATTAAGCTCTAAAGCTACCTCCAGGCATTTTATCTCATTATCAAAGTCAAGCCCATAGCCACTCTTGGCTTCTACGGTAGTAGTCCCGTGAAGCAGCATCTCATTAAGGCTCTTCCCAGCTTTTGCCTTAAGCTCTTCCTTGGAGGCACCCCTGGTGTTTCTTACGGTACTTAATATTCCGCCGCCCATTTTAAGTATCTCAAGATACGGAACTCCCTTAAGCTTCATCGGAAGCTCCTTTTCCCTGGAGCCCCCATGAACAAGATGGGTGTGGGAATCTATAAGCCCGGGAGTTACCGTCTTGCCTGAAGCATCAATTACCTGTGTATCAGGGCCCTTCATATCCTCCGGTGCATTTCCCTCTCCAAGGGCGATTATCCTTCCATCCTTTACAGCCACATAGCCGTTTTCGATTATCCCCGCACCTTCACCTTCTGTGCAGGCAGCTATCGTTGAAGCATTTATTATTAAATCAGCCTTCATTCTTTCACCTTCCTAAACGTGCTCTTAATAGAGAAAATTTCCTATCCTGCTAAAGCACAACATTATGGAAATACATTTTTGTTAAAAACCACTGTCTATTCCAGTTCTCCTACCGAACCTTCCACAGCCCTTACAAAAGCTTCGGATTTTATCATTGCATCCAGCTTGTTCATGTCTATATACATTATCCTGTCATCATCCACAGGAGCAACTTCTTTTCTTATGACCC
>JAEXXN010000389.1 GCA_023405875.1 Bacillota bacterium
GGAAGGGATAAAGCATGGCTATGGGGTATTTCCTGTCCCTGTAGTGCCTGAGAAAGAAGGCCACTATTTCCTTTGCGACCTTTTCCTTCTTATGCATAAGGTGTACCGCTATCAGCCCCACTCCCCCTGCATCAAGCTTCTGTGAGCCCAGCCGCATTCTGAAATCATTGAGCCTCATACCGCCCAAAAGCTCCCCGTCCCTGAAGCAGCCATATACATTTACCGTACTATCCTCCAGCATAGCCGTACGGAGCCTGTCCTCCATTTCCCGTTTGCTCTCTGCCGTATTAAGGCCCCATCCGGGATATGCATTGGATACGATCTCAACAAACTCCCTGATCTCGCCCGCTCTCAACAGTCTAATATTCTCCAATCCGTCACTCCCTCCTTTTATCCCCTGTGAAGTTTATCTGTTTCAACAATATAATTTATTTCCCGGGAAATAAATACAAAATTTTGGGGGAAATTTCCCGGTTGTTCATATTTTCTTCAGCATAATATCCTATTCTTTATAATTCGCTATTATTTCCCTGATATCCTGTTTTTAGGAAACAAAAACCTGCCTGCAGAGTATGACAGCCATGTCATTGCCGAAGTATATAAATACGCGGCTATGCATGGCTGTCATTCTTTATATATATAAATTCTTCCCTATCCTATGTTTACCCTCATGGTATCAGAAGAGTACCCTTTTCCTCCATATCCTTCATGTCGTTGGCCTTTATCATTCCCTTGGATATGGTATAGATATTGTCCCCTATATACATTATTCTTTCTACATTCCTGTTGCTGTCATACCAGCCGTCTCCCGACTTGAGGTATTCCCCGTCGCCGATATGTGTGAGCCTTGCTCTGAGCTTGAAGCCCTCTTCCAGGTCCACATTGTAGACGTAAGCTCCCTGGAAGCTGAAGCTTCCGTATGCGGGCATATTTCCCCCAGTCACATTTCCCCCGCTCTCTATTTCCATAACGGTCACAGGAAATGCCATAAGCTCCTTTTCCCTGGAGAAAAGCAGTGCCTTGTGATTGTTCAGCAGCTCTGAGTCTGTACCCCTGTCGCCTATTATTTCCTTGAATTTCTCTTTGGGGTTATTGACATCGCTTACATCAAACAGAGCTATCTTCATTCCCTGGTAATATGCGGTGGTACTGCCGGGCTTTCCCCGGCTTTCATTGGATAGCTCTATGGTGTCCTTACCGAAGCCTATTATATGGTTTTCATCGTATGGATGTAAGTAATCACTGTAACCGGGTATTTTCAATGCCCCAAGTATCGCAGGTTTTTTTGCGTCCTTCAGGTCTATTACGAACAGCGGGTCAACCTTCTTGAAGGTTACCATATATGCCCTGTCTCCCATAAACCTTACCGAGTATATCTTTTCGCCGGGAGCTATGTCCTCAAGGCTTCCGCATATATTCAGGTCAGGGTCAAGAACGTACATATTATTCTTTGATATGTTCTCTCCTTCGTCAAATAAGCTGCCCTTTGTAGTTGCAAGCCTGAAATAGCCTTTACTCTCATCCATTGAGAATTGGTTGAGTATCGAGCCCGGCACCTGGCCCTTGCCGGTATAATCCAGACTTCCGTTATTAAGTGCAAACCTATATATTATTGTTTCCCTGTCACTTACCTTGACTGCCGGCTTATTGGGAGCCGCCGAGTCATATATTATAGGGCCGGGAGCATTCTCCCACTCAGGATTATATCTTGTAACCGCCACGTAAAGATTCTGGGAGGATGCATAAATGCTCTCCCCTGATCCCAAATATGTGGAAACATTTACGCCTTGGGTCGGACGGTCAAGGTCCAGGCCTGCGGCAAGCATGTAGTTAGGCTCTACCGAGCCCGGGAAATATCCGATCTTTTCATAATCTATATTGATATAATCCTGCTGCACCGCTGTATCCCTGTAGGAAGGAGTGTCGTTGCTTTCCGTGGTTCCATCGTATATACCGTAGTAATTCAAGTGCTTGTTGGACACCAGGTACAGCTTGGAGCCTATCTTCCTTGAGGATAAGTAATCTCCCTCCAGCTCTATTTCCCTTGTCTTTTTTATGTTGTCCTTGCTTGTAATATCATAGATCAGCATTTTTACAGTACTCTTTCGGGGTAAAACAGACTTCTGTTCCAGACTTTTTGAAAGGATCTCTCCCCTTGAGCCCCCTATGACGACAAGGTTCTTTTCATCCAGATAAAGCTCTGTAGGGTATATATTCTCCTCTTCAAGCCCGAGGATTTTCTTTATGCTCATTTTATCTGCGGGAAATATTTCAGCAATAACTATCCTGTTATTGTTCACCTGATAAATATATTTACCGTCAGTTTTTACTATATCCGCTTCATCTACCCCTTCGACCTGTATATTGGTGGTGGAATACTCCGGGGCTCCGGAACCTGCTTCTGTCTCGTTGCTGACTGTGCTTTGGTCTGAGGCTGCTGCGGGTGCTCCGGCTGCTTCATCTACGGCAAGTACTCCGTTCCTCAGCTTCTTTGACCCATACAGCATAT
>JAEXXN010000426.1 GCA_023405875.1 Bacillota bacterium
ATTGACTCTTTAATATGATTTCATGGAGTGATTAAAATGGAAATCGACTTTGTAGTGGGAAAGGTATCGGACAGCCTTTCCATCGAAAATTTACTATTTGAAAAGTGGGGAAATAAAAATGAAGAAATTTAATAAGCTTATGATTATATGTACAGCGGTAATGCTTCTGATATCACTCACGGCCTGCTCTTCTCCAAACAACGGCCCCGAGCCTGGAGGGGAGAAGGTGGCGAAGGATTTGAACTTTGGGGCAGTAGGCTCTGTTGAGGTCATACCGATAATAATTGCGGAAGAAAAGGGTTATTTTGAAAATGAGGGCATAAAGGTCAATTTTCAGTCCTTCAAAAGTGCGAAGGACAGGGATGCGGCATTTCAAAGCGGAACTCTTGACGGTATAATATGTGATGAAGTGGCTGTAGCCCTTTATCAGAATGCCGATTTTGACGTAAAGATAACAGGCTATACCGATGGCAACTTCATGCTCATAGCCAACCCTGAATCAGGAATAAAGTCAATAAGCGAACTGAAGGGCAAAAGCATTGCTATTTCAGAAAAGACCTGCATAGAATATACACTGGATACAATATTGGAAAAGAATTCTCTTCTAGGGTCGGATGTACAAAAATCCATGGTTCCGGCCATACCTACAAGGCTTGAAATGCTCCGCACCAATAAGGTAAATGCCGCATTGCTGCCTGAGCCCTTCTCGACCCTTGCAATCAAAGACGGAGGGATACTGCTTGGGAGTGCAAATGCTTCAGGAATATATACTTCGGTAACGGCCTTCACACAAGCTGCAATTGATAGCAAAGCTGCTGAAATCAAAGCTTTCTTCAGGGCCTACAACAAAGCTGTGGATTATGTAAACAGTACTCCCATTGCTGAATATGAAGATATAATTATAAAAACCGTAGGCTATCCGGAGGATATGAAAGGAAAGATAGAGCTCCCGGAATTCAGAAAAAATGCTCTGCCCGAAGAAGCAGACATCAAGGCGGTCATAACATGGGCTGCAAAAAACAACTTATTGAAGAAAGAGCTTAGCCCCAAGGATTTGACAAGCAGCATAGCAGTTGATTAATTTCCGGAGGTGACTCATGCTTGAGATAAAGGACCTCTCTGTAAGCTATAAGTCCAAAAATAATAGTGTGGAAGCATTAGGCCCTATAAGTATGGAGATTGAGTCGGGAGACATTATCGCCATTATAGGGCCTTCGGGCTGCGGAAAATCTACGCTGCTGCATGTATTGAGCGGGATAATCAGGAACTATGGGGGACAAGCAGCCTTGAACGGCGAAGTGCTGGACCCCAAGGTCCATGATATCGGCTTCATACCTCAGAATTTTGGGCTCCTCCCCTGGAGGAACGTTGAAAAAAATTGCCTGCTTTCACTCAAAATAAAGAAAAAGACTATTAGCAGCGAGCTCAGAGAGAGAATCGATTACATTATGAATAAATTGAACATCAATGATCTGCGGGACAGGTACCCTAAGGAACTGAGCGGGGGACAGATGCAAAGAGCGGCAATAGCGCGAGCTTTTATAATGAATCCCGACCTGCTGCTGATGGATGAGCCCTTCTCGGCTTTGGACGCTCTTACCAGGGAGGAAGCCCAGGAGCTTTTTATTGATGTGTGGAACCAGTACAAGCCTACGACGGTATTTGTAACCCATAGCATTGAGGAAGCCATATATATGGGGAAAAAAATCGTAATAATGTCCCATTGCCCCGGAATTATTGTAGAAACAATAGAAAACCCTCTTTTTAACACAGAGGATCTGAGACAAAATGAGGAATACCTCAGATTGTCGTCACATATCAGGAGTATAATCAAAAAGGGATGGATAATATGAAGTCAAAGAGTAAGCTCAAGCTGTTTCTGCAGGGCTTTATAATGGTTAATATATTATGGTATCTGTTGGCCGTAATAGCCGATACCCGGGTGCTGCCCACCCCTGTTGCGGTTTATCTTGATTTGAACGGGCTGTACGATAACAGGCTTCATATCCATATTTTGATAAGCTTGTACAGGGTGCTGTGCGGTGTCGGAATATCACTGCTCCTGGGAGTATCCGCCGGATTGCTTATGGCTTATTCCGGGACCTGGAACAAGGTGCTGAATCCCTTGGTCTACTTTACATATCCCGTCCCCAAAACAGCGCTGCTTCCGGTAGCCATGCTGCTTTTTGGCCTGGGGGATATTTCAAAGATACTGATAATAGTGCTTATATTGGTATTCCAGGTAATCATAGCAGTAAGAGATGCAGTACTGGACATCCCCGATGAGACCTACAATCCCATAAGAAGCCTTGGGGCATCCAGGCTTCAGATATTCAGGTACATAACCATTCCCGCAATACTGCCGGCAATGCTCACAAACCTGAGACTGTCCATAGGGACAGCGCTTTCCATATTGTTTTTTGCCGAGGGCTATGGGACACAATACGGTATA
This sequence comes from Bacillota bacterium, assembly GCA_023405875.1. Classification (GTDB taxonomy): domain Bacteria; phylum Bacillota; class Clostridia; order Lutisporales; family Lutisporaceae; genus BRH-c25. Next base: position 2,453 of record JAEXXN010000426.1, read on the forward strand.
GGGTATTATATACTGGATGCATGGACAAGAATAGATTATACGGGAATGTATGCCGGTATTGCAGCAATAAGCCTTTTCGGATTTGTCCTGTTTGTTTTGATCGATATGCTGGAAGAGGCGGTCTGCAAATGGAAGGCATGAAATAATACCTATATTGAACGCACTTGGGGTATTAAACAGGGTATAGTGAAAATCAATGAGATCAAGGAAATATTTACGCGAAACTTGAATTGTATATGTAAAATGCTTTTCGCGAAATATACAGGAGGAAATATGGCCAGGTTTTTTAATAATAAAAAAATTGAACTGTTAGCTCCTGCCGGCACCATGGAGACCTTCAGAAGCATGGTAAAGGCAAATTGCGACGCCATCTACCTTGGGGGCAAATCCCTGAATATGAGGATGATCCGGAAGGGTTACAATCTGAGCGATGAGGAAATAGAAGAAGCGGTCAAGCTGGCTCATGAGGCCGGCAAAAAGCTTTACATTACAGTAAACAATATGATGAACGACTATGAAATCGGTGAAGCCGCTGAATACCTTAATTGGCTGAACGGTATAAGGGTTGATGGGATAATAATTCAGGACGTGAGCATTTTGCAGCTTTGCAGGGAACACAAGCTGAACGGCTTTGAAATACATTCATCTGTCATGATGAATGTACATAATATTGAATCTGTGAAAGCACTCCGGGAGTGCGGAGTGTCAAGGGTGGTCCTGTCAAGGGAAATGGACCTGAAGACTGCAAAGAATCTGCAGAATGCAACCAGCATTGAAACAGAATATTTTGTCCACGGAGATATGTGTACCGTAAATGGCGGCAATTGCTACTACAGCAGCCTGCTTTGGGGCAACAGCTCCAACAGGGGACGATGCTTCAAGCCTTGCCGGTGGGGGTATAAGATAAAGAAGGATGGCCTTTTATATCCGACAGAGTATCCCCTTGCTGCAAAGGATATGTATATGTATGAGCACATACCCGAGCTTATAGAGGCCTGCGTTACCTCCTTCAAGATAGAAGGTCGCATGAGAGAAACAGACTTTATAGTTGAGCTTGTAAACACCTATGGTGAGGCCATAGACAGATATATAGAAGACCCCATAAGCTTTGACAGGAAAAAGCAAGCCCGGGAATTGTATGAGAAACGCAAAAGGGATTTTACCACCGCTTATGCCTTCGGAAGGCCCGGCCTGAACTTTATAAATACCAGGTACGAAGGTACGGGCAAATTTTATTCCACCGGGAAGGTTTTTTCCGTTCCCTCCGAGGAGCCCGCAATCACACAGCAGGTGCTTGAATCGGCGCAGGCAGAATTAAGCAGTGTTAAGAGCGGGGCAGACTGCAAAAACAACCTGTCGGTCAAAGTAAACAGCTACGAGCAGGCCAAGCTTTGCATTGAAGCAAATGCAGACCGGGTTTATATATCCAGTGAAGTATTGCAGCCTGATGAGTTTATGACGGTAGAACAGCTGCAGGAGCTGAAGGCTATAAAGGGGAGCACCGGGCTTTATCTTGCCCTTCCTCAGATGATGGATGAGCTGGAGTTTGATATTATGGACCATTATTTAGCCAGATATGGACATATATTCGACGGACTTCTGGTATCGAACCTGGGTGCCATAAAGAAATACGGCGGCAGCTTCAGGCTGGTATCCGATTATAACCTGAACATATATAATCACAAAGCCCTGGCTTTCTATAAAGAGCAGGGAGTCAGCGAATTCACCGTCTCAATAGAAGCAAAAAACAATGAACTGGCAAAATTCTGCAGCCTGTCGCAGGAAGCACTGGAGCTTATAGTACATGGACCCATAAGAGTCATGTATCTGGATCATGATCTCTATGACAATACAAAGGCTTTACAGCCTGTTGGAGCAGAAGGCAATAAATATGTAGACGACAGTATCCTGGTCATGCTGACGGACAAAGGTGAAAATCCTGTTTATATAGACCGGAGCGGTAAAAATCACCTGTTTACAGCTAAAGAGCTGTGCCTGCTGCCGCTGATACCACACCTTGGCGCCGGCAGACCTTTAAGCTTCCGTATAGAAGGTCAGACTTACAGCCTTGAAGAGCTGAAGTATATCATAGATATTTATCAAAGGGCAATTGCCGACAAATCAAAATGCAACGAGCTGTATGAAGGGATGAGCTCCTGCAGGGCAGGCTTCACGCTGGGTGCTCTGTCATATAAGTTTGGTGTGGAATAGGAGGTGTTATTATGAGTTACATAGGACCGGAGGATATCTTGAAGAAAAGACAGCAGTACTTTTTTCCTGCTACTTCATCCTTTTACAAGGAACCGCCGCAGATAGTAGGGGGATCTATGCAGTATCTCTTTGATCATAACAATAAAAAATACACTGATTTTTTTGCAGGAGTATCTGTTCTGAACTGCGGCCACTCAAATCCTGAGATACTCAAGGATACCATAGAACAGCTCAGTAAAATACAGCATACCACCACCCTGTATCTCACCCAGCCCATAGTTGAGCTCGCGGAGAGACTGGCAAAGCTCCTTCCGGGCAATATCAGGAGAACCTTCTTTTGCGTAACCGGATCGGAAGCAAATGAAGGAGCAATGGCCCTCGCCAGGCTGTGCACAGGGAAGAACGGCTATATTGCATTAAAGGGCGGCCTTCACGGGAGAACACATCTGACCCTGAGCATAACAGGAATTCCCATGTGGCGTCTGGACGACAGCCTGATAAAGGAAAATATTTTTTTCATTGACAGACCATATTCTGAGGAAGGCAGCTATGAAGAAGCAATGGACAATTCACTGCGGCAACTGGAAGAAGTGCTGAAAAAACACGGGCAGGATGTCTGCGCAATGATAATGGAGCCGATACAAGGCAACGGCGGTATAATAATGTATCCTCATGACTATGTCAAAAAAGTGAAAACACTGCTTGAGGAATATAACGTACTGCTGATAGCGGATGAAGTACAGACCGGGTATGGAAGGACAGGCAAAATGTTTGCCATAGAACAGTATGATGTGGTGCCGGATATAATTGTAACTGCCAAAGCCTTAGGCAACGGCATCCCGATCTCCACCTTCTCGACTACCGATGAAATTGCGGCAGCTTACAACAGACCTTCCGCTTCCACCTTCGGAGGCAATCCTGTAGCTGCGCAGACGGCATTGAGCGTACTTGATTATATTGAGAAAAACAACCTGGCCGGCAGGGCAAAGGAACTGGGTGACTATCTGAAGCATGAGCTCCGGCAGCTATCCTCTCCGTACATCAGGGAAATAAGAGGCTGCGGCTTGATGCTTGGCATGCAGCTCCAGGCAATAGACCGGAGCAATACTTCCGCAGAAATCACAGATGTTATTCTGGAGGAAATGAAGGAAAGAGGCTTCCTCATAGGCAAAAATGGCTTGAACAGGGATGTACTTGCTTTTCAGCCTCCTTTGATTATTGCAAAAGAAGATATAGACGCCATGATAGAAAATCTAAAACAAGCTCTGGACAAGTTAATTTAAAGGCAAACTCCTTTTAACAAAAGGAGTTTTTTTATCTTCCTATTATTATATGTAAAATTCGTATTATAACGAAGTGATAAATGTCTTCCACTTCATTAATGTAAAAAATTTTTCTACAGCCGAAAAATTTTCTGTTGATGCGTTATAATGCGGTTTATCCGGTAAGTGTATAAATTTCAATGTTTGTACATATAATTAAAACTGCTCGCCAAAAGATTACATAATGTATAGTTTAAAAGAGAAAAATAGAGATAATCATTAAAATCAAATTTTAAACTCATTAATTTTTGAGATACTATACTTTACTCGCCCAAAATTATATGTTATATTTTTAAATATTCTCGCGATACAGCTCTGGGATAAAAACTTCCAGTTGACTGCGGAGGATAATCATGTTACGATATAGTTCTGCTGCAAAACAGCGTTGCCAACAAGACAGTAAAGAGCATCAAGACATAATGTTAAGGCAATATTATGAAAATGTTAAAAAACCATGAATTACCTTATTGACAACGTGAAAACCTTATGGTAACATAATAAACGTCGCTGAAACAAATGGCGGCAGAAAATGAGAAGAATCGCAAGATTTTCCTTTGATCCTTGAAAACTAAACAGTGTAAAATGATAACCAAGAATTTCTTTTGAGTTAGGGCAAACCGAGTTAGTATTCACGTTGAGTGAATCATATATTAACTTAAGAGTTTGATCCTGGCTCAGGACGAACGCTGGCGGCGTGCCTAACACATGCAAGTCGAGCGGAGATTTCTTTGGCACTGAATACTCTAGTAATGACGCAAACCAAGCGTCATACAGAAACAACCTTAAAAGGGAATAGAGTTTCTGTATCACGCGTTTATTAAAGTGCCAACACAGGACAGGAAGCAGAAGTAGAGTATTGAGTGCCAAAGAAATCTTAGCGGCGGACGGGTGAGTAACACGTGGGCAACCTGCCTCAAAGAGGGGGATAACACCGAGAAATCGGTGCTAATACCGCATAATGTCATATTGCTGCATGGTGATATGATCAAAGGAGAAATCCGCTTTGAGATGGGCCCGCGGCTGATTAGCTAGTTGGTGAGGTAACGGCTCACCAAGGCGACGATCAGTAGCCGACCTGAGAGGGTGACCGGCCACACTGGAACTGAGACACGGTCCAGACTCCTACGGGAGGCAGCAGTGGGGAATATTGCGCAATGGGGGAAACCCTGACG
>JAEXXN010000444.1 GCA_023405875.1 Bacillota bacterium
CATTATATATATCCCAAGGCTTTCAGCCTTTTTGCACAGCTCCCTGAAAATATCGTCGTCTCCGAACATGGGGTCTATCTTCCTGTAGTCTCCGGTATCATACTTATGATTGCTGGAGGCTTCAAAAATAGGATTCATATATATAACAGACGCTCCAAGCTCTTTCAGGTATTCCAGCTTTTCGATCACTCCCCTGAGGTTTCCCCCGAAGAAGTCCCAGCGGGATATGGCTCCTGTACCGCAGTCTTTTATATACGTGGGAGTATCCTCCCAATTGGCATATATGAAGCTGTTTTTCTTGGGATTCTCTATCCTGCCCTCCGGGTTTCCATTTCTGAATCTGTCCACAAACAGCTGGTACATTATCGCTTTTTTATACCAACGGGGAGTTACAGCCCCTCCTTCAAATACTGTGACCTGGTATTTGGGAGGAGGTACGCTGAAGCTTTGCCCTATACCCCCAAGGGACCTTTCATTGTTACCGTAGAAATATATTGCCCTGCCTGCCGTTACCTGAAAATAGTACCAGAGGAGTCCCGGCTGCATCGGCATGCTTAGTTCTGCAGAGTAAAATACTGCATCCCCTTCACTCCGGCTTGGAACCATGGCAAGCCTCTGTTCACTTCCGACCTCTGGATTTATTACCAGCTCCACAGAGTCTACTGTGCTTGCCCCCTGCACCTTAAGCCCCAGGGTGACCTTGCTGCCGCAAGGTACGGCACCAAAGGGAAAACGGTATTGCTCCTCCCGGGAGTTGTGAAAAATATTTAAACCCATTATAAAATCATCCTTTTAACATCCCATATGCCTGTGGCATATTCGGAAATCGTCCTGTCACTGGAAAAAGCCCCGGAATGAGCGATATTGTTGATGCTCATTCTGAGCCACCTGGTTTTCTGCCTGTACAGCTCATCTATCAGCTTGTGGGCTTCCAGGTAGGCGTTGAAATCCTTAAGCACGAAATATTCATCATTGTGAAGCAGCAGGTGATTGTAAATATCCATGAATTCCACATTGCTTACCGGGAAGAAACCGTTTACAAGCTGATCCACTATTTTCTTTATCCTCGGATCATCGTTATAGACCTCAACTGCTTTATAATCCCCGTACCTGTAATAATCCAGCACTTCCTTTTCAGTCATGCCGAATATCACAATGTTGTCATCCCCTACCTCATCCCTTATTTCAATATTTGCCCCATCAAGTGTCGCCACAGTGATGGCACCGTTCATCATCAGCTTCATGTTTCCTGTTCCCGAGGCTTCCTTGGTAGTGGTTGAAATCTGTTCGCTGACATCTGCCGCGGGAATTATCTTCTCTGCAAGGGATACCTTGTAATCCTCCATAAAAACGACCTTGAGCTTGTTTTCTATGTTCCTGTCATTATTTATCTTTTCAGCAAGGGTATTTATGAGCTTTATCTCCTGCTTTGCCAGCTGGTAGCCCGGAGCCGCCTTTGCCCCGAATATGAAGGTCCTGGGTACTATATCAAGCCCCGGCTCCTCTCTGAGCAGGTTGTAAAGGTGCATTATATGGAATACGTTCAGAAGCTGCCGCTTGTAAGCATGCATCCTTTTTATCTGGACATCGAATATTGAGTCGGGATTTACAGCTATCGAATATTTATCCCTTATGAGCTTTGCCAGCTCAAGCTTGTTATTGTACTTTATCGCTCTTACCTTTTCCTGTACTGCCGGATCATCCTGGTATTGCAGGAATTTGATGAGGTCGGTGGGATGCTTTGTCCAGCCGCTGCCTATAGTATCCTTCAGAAGCTGTGCAAGTCCGGGATTGGACTTCAGAAGCCACCTTCTGTGAGTGATCCCGTTGGTCTTGTTGTTGAATTTGTATGGATAGAAGTGGTAGAAATCCACCAGCTCCTGCTTTTTCAATATCTCAGTGTGGATTTTGGCAACTCCGTTCACGCTGTGGCTTCCCACTATGGCAAGGTGGGCCATTTTCACATATCCGTCAGCCGTAATGGCCATCCTGGATATCTTATCCCATTGACCTGTATACCTGTTCCACAGCTCTCTGCAGAACCTCTCATTTATCTCTTCAATTATCATATATATCCTCGGCAGCATCGGTTTGAACATGTCAACAGGCCATTTCTCCAGGGCTTCCGACAGGATGGTATGATTGGTATAGGAGATTGTATTGGTGGTGATCTTCCAGGCTGTATCCCAGTCAAGACCCTCCTGATCCATAAGTATCCTCATCAGCTCAGGTATCGCTATAGCCGGATGGGTGTCATTGATATGGATTGCCACTTTTTCATCAAAATCCAGTATGCTTTCGTTGGAATGCCTGTAGCTCCTGACTATACTCTGAAGTCCTGCGGATACAAAGAAATACTGCTGCTTAAGCCTGAGCTTTCTTCCCTCTGCATAGCTGTCGTCAGGATAAAGCACCTGGGATATGGCTTCCAGGGAATATTTCTGCTCAACTGCCTTCATATAATCTCCCTTGCTGAAGGAGGTAAGATCGAAGTCCTTCTCCGGGTTTTCGGCACTCCACAGCCTCAAGGTGTTCACCGTCTTGTTATTATAGCCTATTATCGGGGTATCATAAGGAACCGCCAATACTGCTTCATAATTGTCATGGCTGAATTTAAGCTTGTTGCCCTCATACCATACATTGATGTCTCCGCCGAACCTGACCTCCACAGCCTTATCGGCCTTCCGTATCTCCCAGACATTTCCTTCCCTCAGCCAGTTCTCCGGCAGCTCCACCTGGTAACCGTCCACGATCTTCTGCTGGAATAATCCGTATTTGTATCTGATACCGCATCCATGTCCGGGTATCCCAAGGGATGCCATGGAATCGAGAAAACAGGCTGCAAGCCTTCCAAGCCCGCCGTTGCCAAGACCCGCATCAGGCTCCGCCGACTTCAGCACCTTAAGGGTACAGCCCAGCTCTTCAAGCACTTCCTCGCATACCTTTTCAAGCCCAAGATTGACAAGGTTATTGCCCAGCAGCCTGCCTAAAAGGAATTCTATAGAAAAATAGTATACCTGCTTTGTATTCTTCTCTGCATATTCCTTGTTTGTCTTTATCCAATCCATAGTCGCATAGTCTCTTATCAGGCTTCCCAAGGCTGAATACCTGTCGCTGTTTGTTGCCAGCTCAAAGCTCTTTGCATGCATAGTTGTAAGCTTCCTCAAATAATCTTCCTTGAATTTATCTTTACTAATATCCATAAATGCCTCCAATTAAATAACATTTTATGCCAGTATATATCGGATGTTCTTATTATTATACAATAACTTCAATAAATTAACTATGGGCAATAGCTTCAGATTATCTATGATATGAAAAAAGCGCAGGATTTGCGCTTTTTATAGCATATTCTGATATAGTCTTTTATATTCCACAGCAGCTTTTCCCCAACTGTAGTCCCCTCCCATAGCGTTCTTCCTCACCTGCAGCAAGGAGTCCCTTTTGTACTGCTCCAGTGCCGTCCTTACTGCTGCAAGCATATGCTGGGGTGCATAATGCTCGAAGGTGAAGCCGTTGCCTTCACCGGTGCTGTCATTATACGCCTCCACAGAATCCTTCAGCCCTCCTGTTGCCCTTACTATGGGTATGCAGCCGTACCGGAGCGCAATCATATGACCTACCCCGCAGGGCTCGAATATGGACGGCTTCAGGTAAAAGTCAGAAGCTGCGTAGACCCTCCGCTCAAGCATATCATCAATTACAATGTTTACAGAAAGCTTTTCAGGATACTTCTTCTCATACTCCCGGAACAATTCCTCATAGTTACTTTCCCCCTGCCCCAGCACCACCAATTGAACCTTCATAGCAAGAAGCTCCTCCAGCCCATTGGTGATCAGGTCCATTCCCTTTTGCCGGATCAGCTTGCTTACGACTGCAATCATCGGTATATCCCTGTCAACAGGCAGCTTTAATTGCTCCTGGAGCCCGACTTTGTTAACAGCTTTACGTTCAATGCTTTTCAAATCGTAGTTTTCAAAAATTTGCTTGTCTGTGCCCGGGTTCAGGCTGTTATAGTCTATGCCGTTCATTATTCCGAACAGCTTATCCCTTTTCATCCTCAGCACATTGTCCAGTCTTTCACCGAAGAAAGGAGTCTGTATCTCCTCTTTGTATGTATTGCTTACGGTAGTAATGATATCGGAGTGGTTCAGTCCCCCCTTCATAAAGCTTACTCCACCGTAAAATTCCACTGAATTCACGTTAAAATGATCCTCTCCAAGATTCAGCAGCTCTCCCAGTATCTCCTTGGGGAATACTCCCTGATATTTCAGATTGTGTATTGTAAAGACCGTTTTTATATCACTGTACAAGGCATTTTCTCCATAGTGCGCCTTGAGCAGCAGGCTGACTATTCCGGTCTGCCAGTCATGGCAGTGAAGTATGTCAGGCTTGAAATCCAGGTATTGTATAGCTTCCAAGGACGCCCTGCAAAAGAAAGCATATCTTTCTGCTTCGTCATAAAAGCCATACATGCCCTGACGCTTGAAATAATATTCATTATCTATGAAGTAAAAGGGCATACCCTCATACTTCAGCTCCTCTACGCCGCAGTACTGGTTTCTCCAGCCGACGGGAACATTGAAGATACTGATGCAGGACATCTTATCCCTGAAAAATGCTGCAATATCGCCATACTTAGGTATCATTACCCTTGCATCTGTCCCCAGCTTTTGAAGCTCCCTGCAGAGTGAGAATATCTCATTTCCCAGACCTCCCGACTTAATAAAAGGAAATGCCTCTGAAGCAATAAACAGAACCTTCATATCATCTACCCCCATAGATATATATTTCGCGTAAATATTTCCCTGATTTCATAGAATTCGCTCTATACCCTGATGTAACCTGACCGAAGAACGTTCTATATAATTTGAAATATCTGCCCTGTATATGCTATATTATTGCCTTTTTCTCTATTATCACAGGATGGCTTTCATCTCCCTTAAGCTGCTTTTCCCGGGTGATCCTTACCCCCTTGTCCAATATTACATTTCTGAGGAGCGCATTTTCTTCAATAAAGCTGTTCTGCATCACGATACTGTCCTTTATTGCCACACCCTTTTTGATCTTCACTCCTCTGAATATAATACTGTTCTCCACCTGGCCGTCAATAATACAGCCGCTTGCCACAAGTGAATTTATCACTCTGGCATTTGCTGCATACTTTGTCGGAGGCTCATCCTTTACCTTTGTATATATCAATCCATTTTTGAAGAACAGCTCCCTTGACAGCTCCAGATCCAACAGTTGCATGCTGGCCTTGTAATAATTCCGCGTCGAATTTATACTGGCCAGATAACCTTCGAACTTGTAGCCGAACACCTTGAAGTTATCAAGATTCTTGTGCACTGCATCCTTAAAGAAATCACAGTCTCCTCTTGACACACAGTTATGGACTATATCGAGAAACAGTGCTTTCTTCATAATGAACATATTCATGGAAACATTGCCTTCACTATTCCTGCCCAGATTGGTATCGACACCCGTCACCCTTCCGTTTCCGTCAACAGTAAGGATATTGCAGTACCGGAAGTCTTCCATGCAGTTCTCAGAATACCTGTATACCATCGTTATATCTGCCCCTGTTTTATTGTGGTACTTTATGGCCTCGTTATAATTCAGGTTGCAGATCATGCTGCTTCCGGTAAGTATTACATTGCTCTGCTTGCTTAAATGTATATAGTCTATATGATTTTTGAAGTTTTCTATATTCCCGCGGGCTATGCCCAGGGTGTAGTAG
>JAEXXN010000450.1 GCA_023405875.1 Bacillota bacterium
TAAAAGTGGTGATTATCTTGACCTTGCAGGTAAAATAAAGGTTATGGCAGACGATTCGGAAAAGGTCAAAATTATGGGAGAAAATGCATTTGAATATGCTTTGGGGAACTTTACTGCAGAAAAGAATGCGGAAGAAATATACAAGCTATACCGTGAGATATTGAGTAATAGAGGTAAATAGCTTTATTAGGGGAATATACAGATTATGATATAGTAGCAGGAGCTGCGGACATATGATGATTAAGACCATTCAAGAGTAATTAACGAATGGGGGTTTGAGACGTGACATTATTATGGAATATAATTGCTATACTTTCCATTGTAGTATTGATTTTTTGCACGATAAAGCTTGCTTCAATGGGTAAAAAAGTGAAGCTATTTGAGACTACCAATTCAAGATATGTAATGTATTATAAGGTTCTTACCCAATGGTTAAAAAACAGGAATAAAGGCATAAAGGCTGATGAATTTCTCAAGAAACAGAAAATAAGTAGCATTGCTATATACGGCATAGGGGAAATGGGCAAGTTGCTTTATGAAGAACTAAAAAATACAGAAATAAAAGTGGATTATTTCATTGACAAAAAAGCAGATGGTAATTTATTAGAGGATATTGGAGTAAAAATCGTAAAAGTAGCTGAGGTGGCTGCAGAAAAACCTGTAGAGGCAATAGTTGTAACACCAATTTATGATTTCAATACAATTGAGGATATGCTCTATGATATGGGATTGAATGCTGTCATAATATCTTTGGAGGATATAGTCTATGAGGTTTAGCCATGCTTGAGACATTCAAAATATAGTTGCAATAACTGCCTGCAATGTAGGACATATGGGTTAAGGCCTAATGAGGCATGGCTGCAGAAAGTTTACAAAACTTGGAGAAAAATGGGGGCACTATCAGACGCACATTCCTTCAGATGTTAGGTTTTATGACCGGAGGCTTGAAGATACCAGGATTGCGTAGGCCCAATTGGCAGAGAGGTAGGGTATAGGCGATTTTTGCTACTGTCACTATTGGTTTAATAGAAATCTGCTCTTGGAAAGACCATTTATAGATCACCTCTGTATAATTAGAATATTTTATAAGAAAATGAATTGAGCGGTTTTATTTTATTGAAAATATACAGTTTACATGTTCATATTGTATCTAAACAATAATTGGAGGTTATATCATATGATTTTTTGTACTTCAATATGTGCCAATTACTTACCCAAAGCTATGGTACTAGCAAAAACCCTTAAGAGTAACAATCCGAATGCCCGAATTGTGGTATGCCTAGTAGAGGATAGAATTGAAAATACCATTGAGGAATTTGAATATTTTGACAGTATCGTGCTTGCTAAAGAAATAGGCATCAGAAATTACGAAAGTTTTATGTTCAAGCATACGATTATAGAGGCTTCTACAGCAGTAAAAGGAGATTTGTTTACATATCTTATGGAGAAATATAAGGAAGAGGATAAATTTATATATTTAGATCCTGACATTGCAGTGTTTAGCAGCTTTTCCGAATTGGAAAACATATTGGAAGAACATGAAATTGTTTTAACACCCCATACATATTGTCCTGATGAAGGAGAAAAGTTTAATGATAGCATTTTTTTAGAATTGAATCACCTTAAGAGAGGGGTGTATAACCTGGGGTTCCTGGGAATCCGAAGAGGAAAAGAGTCGGGCAGTTTTATCAATTGGTGGAGGAATCGCTTAAATATGCTTTGTTATGATCAGGTTGAAGAGGGTCTTTTTGTTGATCAAAAGTGGATCGACCTGGCGCCTGCGTTGTTTGATGTATATATTTTAAAGGAGCCAGGATATAACTTGGCTTATTGGAATCTTGAGAAAAGGAACATTACTATTCGTGAAGACAATGCTTATGCTGTAAATGGCAAACCTCTAATTTTTGTGCATTTTTCCGGTTGGGATTCGGGATTCAATGATATTGCAGTATCAACTTATGCTCCAAATGCAAACGAGCTTATGAATAATATCAAGAGAGACTATAATCTGCAGTTATTAGAAATGGATATGTACGGCATTAGCAAAATCAAATGGAGCTATAATTGTTATCATAACGGTGAGAAGATTTCCAACAGCTTTAGAATGTTATACAGAAAAAGTGAAATGCTTCAGCATATTTATAATCAGCCTTTCATTCAGCTAAATAAGGAGATTGAAGGACATCTGGAAAAACTATATAATATTCAAGACTGCGATTTGAATTATGATAAATGGTCTGTTATTGAAGACTATGTAAATCAAATAGGCTGCTTCAATAGAGGCTGGGTATCAGAGAAGAGGATTGAATTAAGTGTATTGAAACCGTTGCTTGATAGGCAGAAAAGGATTTGTATAATCTGGGGTGCAGGTGGTGGAGGAAAAATAATGAAGAAGCTTCTGGATGAGTTTTTTGAGAATGTCAAGATTGTTGGATTTATTGATAAATACAAGGAAGGATATTTTGAGGGGTATCCGGTCTATAAAACTAGTCAGATTAACGAGTTGACTTTCAACTATGTTTTTATTGCAACCTCGCCAGGAAAAGTTGAAGCGGAAAACAACCTTAATTCTATAGGGTCAAAGATTTACAATGATTATTATTCACTATTTTAACCAAGGTTTTCAAGCTTATTAACTTTGAAGAGAACTTGAATGCTAAATTTATTAATAGTAACCAAGTGTGTAAATTTGGATAAGGAAGGAGCTTATCTGATTAATAAAGTAAAGCGTCTGGCAAGTAATTCTAATTCAGTTATTGTAATTTCCCAAGGAGGAAATGGGATAAAAGAGATAATGGATTCCGGAGTTTTGCATCATCAGAAAATGGAAGCTCCAATATAAATAGTGGTGTAGCAGATAGTGTTGAGATATATCGACTGGATGACTTCTTGAAAGGTGAGGATGTTACATTCATTAAAATGGATGTAGAAGGGGCAGAGATGAAGGCATTGATGGGGGCGCAGAATATTATAATAAGCAAGAGACCAAAGCTTGCTATATGTATTTACCATATGCCGCCAGAGGACTTTTGGGAAATTCCTATATACATAAAGTCTTTAGTTCCAGAATACAAGATATTCATCAGGCATTATAATTTTGACATTCTAGATACAATCTGTTATGCAACATTATAGAGAACATTGAAGAGGAGAAACAACAGCAATGGATAATAAACCTTTTGTTTCCGTTCTAATAAATAACTACAATTATTCAGAATTTCTGCCTGAAGCCATTGAGTCTGTATTGAATCAGACATATAGAAATTTTGAACTGATAATCGTTGATGATGGTTCCACTGATAACTCAGCCGATATTATTGAGCGCTATTATAAAGAAAATCAGGATATTATTAAGCCTATATATAAGAAAAATGGGGGACAAGCCTCGGCTATGAATGCAGGATACTATATGGCTAGAGGAGAAATCATCGCATTTCTGGACAGTGATGATTTTTGGTTTCCTGCAAAGCTGGAAAGTATAGTAAAGTATCATGAAAGATATGGTATTGTCCAGCATAATTTGCTGGTCAATGGAAAGCAAAAGTATATTAAACTGCGGAATGATATAGATTGGGCCATTATGATGAAAGAATACGGCTGTCTGCTTGGCTATTGGATCCCAACTACAGGGCTGACCTTTTCGCATCATATTTTGGAAAAAGTATTTCCTATACCTGAGAAATCATTAAAACTATGTGCGGATGCTTTTATTTTTTGGAATGCTTTATATTTCTCAAAAATATATTCCATAGATGATGCTTTAGGCTTCTACAGAGTACATGGTAAAAATAACTGGCATAATAGGTTTAATGATGAAAGGATTAAGAGCACAGTTGATGAAATATTGGAGGAATTGAACAATAAGCTGAGTTCCTTGGGATATGATACGGCTATTCGGTATGAAAGTGCGTCATACGGAGGGATTCTAAGCTTCTTCATAAAAAAGGGAGAAAGATATGTTCTATATGGTACGGGATCACTCAGTGCAGAGTTTACCAAGATAATCAAAGAGCACGGCGGGATTATTGTGTATTACTCCGATACTAATAACAATAAATGGGGAGGAACTTTTGAGATGAGAAATATCTTGGCGCCGGAAGATTTGGTATCTCAAAGGAAGTTTTTCGACAAAATTGTTGTAGCAAGCAGCTTTGTTGACGAGATTGTTCCAAAACTGGAAAAACTAGGTTTTATCAAAGACTCTGATATTATAGTGCCTCAATTATAGAGTAATACTGGTTAAGCGATATTTTAATGAACAGGAGTATTAACATGAATAATTTAAAGGTTTCTGTACTAATTAACAATTACAACTACTCGGCATATATACGTGAAGCAATAGAATCTGTGCTGAATCAGACATATGAGAATTATGAGCTGATTGTTGTTGATGATGGATCTACTGATAACTCAAGAGAAATAATAGACGATTATTTTAAAAGGTATCCTGAAAAGATTATTCCGATATATAAGGAAAATGGGGGACAAGCTTCTGCATTCAATAAAGGCTTTGCAGTCGCGACAGGAGAAATAATAGCATTCCTTGACAGTGATGATTATTGGTTTCATAATAAACTTCAAAGAATAGCAGAGGTACATGAGAAATATTCAATAGTACAGCATAATTTATTAAAAGGAAAAGAAAAATACCGCCTGATATCAAATAAATCAGATAAGCAGAGGCTTTTGAAGGGGTTTGGGTATATAGGAGCTGTGATTCCAACTTCAGGCTTATCATTTCGCAGGGATTTATTAGAAAAAGTATTTCCAATACCCGAGGAACCTCTGAGGATTTGTTCTGAAACTTTTGTATTGTGTAATGCTCTTTACTATGAGAATATTTTTTCTATTGACGAATGTTTGGGATATTATAGAATTCATGGAGATAACAATTGGTTCGGCAAAGAAGTACCGGACAGCTCTAATTACACATTGGAATTACTGAACAACAAGCTTATCAAGGAAAACCTTAATCCTGTCCCGATAGCTGAATCCCAAGGGGATGCACTGATTAAAAGTGTTCCGTTACCTTCAAGCCAATCATATATATTATACGGTGCAGGAGGATTTGGTATAAGGTTTTTTGAATTTATAACAAAAGCAGGGGGAATAGTAAAATACTTTAGTGACTCCAACTCACAGAAGTGGGGCAGCAAAGTTTGCAATGTGGAAGTCATTAATCCTCAAAAAATAAAGTCATTATTGTCAGTAACCGATAAAGTATTAATAAGCAGCAGCTTTAGTGAGGACGTATTAGAAAGCTTATTAGAATTGGGTATAAATGAAAATTATATAATCACGCCGACCATAAATATTAAGGAAAGCTGATGTTAGAATAGAGGGATACCATGACATATGAATGTATTTACAAGGTTTCTGCAGTTATACCTTCATATAATTCAGAAAGATATATTAGAGAAACCATCTATAGTCTTATTAATCAGACTCAACCCTTGTCAGAAATTATTGTAGTTGATGATTGTAGTAATGACAATACCTGTTCAATTGTAAAAATGATATCAGAAGAATCTGAAATACCTGTCAAATTGTTTAACAATACTTGTAATCAGGGAGCAGCGATTGCTCGTAACAAAGGGATTTCAGCTGCTTTGGGGGATTGGATTTTACTTATGGATTCTGATGATGTTGCAGAGCCAAAGCTAGTGGAATTGGAATGTAAAAAATTGAATTATCTAAAACAGGATTATGGAAGCAATTGGGTGATTGCTTATCCCGCCTATAGGCAGATTGATGAGAATGGTAATTTGATTTCTTTGGTGACTAGAGGAAAACAGGTTGAGATTGATGAAACGTTCGGGTACGAAATAGTAAGGAATCTGATAACTACCTCAGGTGTTTTGCTAGATAAAGCAATTACGATGAAGAACGAGGGCTTTGCAGTAGGCATGAGATATCATGAGGACTGGGAGCTATGGTTGCGGCTTGCGGAAGTCGGAGGATTTGCCTATGTTGACGAACCCTTAGTAAGGGTTCGGAGGCATTCGGCCAACACAACCAAGAGTATGGATAAAGTAATATCAACAGAAAATGAGGTTCTGGGGAATTATAGCATTGATGTAATAAAGAAAGGTATATATAAAAGGAAATTATCAGATAATGAGAATCTGTCTGATTATGTATCGATACTATACAAAATGGGCTTTTGGGAGCTGGGCTTCAAAGAACTTGACAGTGTGAAAGCAGGTTATATTGATGATAGTATAATGTTTCTTAGGGGATTGTATTATACAAAAATAGGTTTATATGATTCTGCTCAAGAGTGTTTTAAGAGGGCTGTCCGGTTAAATTATAGAAATGGCGCAGCAATAAACAATCTGGCAATCCAGGATGCTCTGAGCGGTAATATTGAAGAGGCCAGGCTGGGCTTTGAAAGGGCATTGGAGCTGTATCCCGGGTATATTGATGCACAGAGCAACATTAGGCTTTTAGAATCAAAGGAAGGGCTTAACCAAAGCAATTGCAGGTATACATGGCGGGAATTAAGGCCTGTATTATTACATTATTCTGAGTAAGCTATAATAAATTATATAGGTGAGGAATCAGATTATGAATATATGTGTTATTGGGACAGGTTATGTAGGCTTGGTAACAGGTACATGCTTTGCTGAGATGGGCAATAAGGTATGGTGTGTGGATATTGACAGTACAAAAATAGAAAAGCTGAATACGGGGATAGTGCCAATATATGAGCCTGGCCTGCAGGAAATGATAGAACGAAACTCAAAAAATGGAAGACTGAAATTTACCACTGATATTAAAGCGGGGGTAGAGGCCTCACTTTATTGCTTTATTGCAGTAGGAACTCCGCCAAGCGAGGATGGTTCGGCAGATATTACAAATGTATTGAGTGTTGCAAAAGAAATAGGGCAGTACATGAACAAATATATGATAATTGTAAATAAATCAACTGTTCCTGTTGGAACTGGGGAAAAAGTCAGGGAGGTTATAAAAGAAGAGCTTTATGTAAAAAGTGCTTTAAGTATTGAGTTTGATGTAGTCTCAAACCCTGAGTTCCTAAAAGAAGGAGCGGCAATAGAGGATTTCATCAGACCTGATAGGGTAATAATAGGAACGGATAACCCGAGGACTGCCGAATTGATGAAGCAGTTGTATGAACCATTTGTAAGGAATCAACATCCTATACTAATAATGGATATCAAGTCGGCCGAATTAACCAAATATGCTGCAAACTCAATGCTGGCGGCACGAATAAGCTTTATCAACGAAATTGCGCGCTTGTGCGACGCAATAGGCGCTGACGTGAATAATGTACGTGTTGGCCTTGGAATGGATAGCCGTATAGGAATGCCATTTTTATATGCAGGAGTAGGATATGGAGGTTCTTGCTTTCCAAAGGATGTCAGAGAATTGGTGAGCTTGGGCAGCAGAAACGGAATTCAAATGAAAATAGCCCAAGCCGTAGAGGAAGTTAACGAGGCTCAAAAGTATTATTTGGTAGATATGATCGTAAAGCGGTTTGGAGAGGATCTAAAAGACAAGATTTTTGGTATATGGGGACTTTCTTTTAAGCCTCAGACTGATGATATGAGAGAAGCACCATCAATAGTCATTATGCGAGAATTGTTCAATATGGGAGCTAATATTATAGCATACGATCCTGTAGCAATGGAGCAATCAAAGTTGATTATTTGTGAGAATGAGTATAGCATAAAGTATGTAGATGACATGCTGGAAGTATTGGAAGGAGCCGATGCTTTGATCCTGGTAACAGAGTGGAGGCAATTTAGACAACCTGATTT
>JAEXXN010000504.1 GCA_023405875.1 Bacillota bacterium
GAATAACCATATAGGAGAGCTTCCTTTGAAAAGCATACGTGTTTACAAAAGGGTATTCAAGGAAAATCAAATACTGTTCAGGTATTATCATTTACTGAAGCATTCCATAGAAAGAGGCCTGTCGGTGATGGAAAAGCGGGGCCTTATGGTAATGCTGGGAAGCAGTGAGATGAATATCGCGCATAAGGTTTTTCAAAGACAGTTCAGACCGGTGACCGAAGGTAAGAATTAAAGCAAGCAACACCCGGCTTCTGCAGCCTCATAATAAAGGCTGCAGAAGCCGGGATTTTTTTATTGCTGCGGAAAGCCCCTAAAGGTTGAATACAAAAATAATTCATATTATCTGAGGCAAGTGAATATGTATACTGTAGGTTAAACCTGAAAATACGCAAGAACAGGGAAAGGAGTGGGGCTTATGACTGACAAGGTCATCGAGAGCAACAATGTTACCGTATACGGGACGGTAACTTCCAAACCGGAGTTTAGCCATGAAATGTATGGCGAAGGGTTTTATACGGTATATCTGGAGGTCACAAGGCTGAGCGATATCTCTGATGTACTTCCTATCACGATATCAGAGAGGCTTGTCCTCGGACTGAATATTGATGTGGGCTCAGCTCTCCTGGTTGAAGGTCAGTTGAGGTCATACAATAAATATCAGGAAGGGAATAATAAGCTGATACTTACGGTTTTTGCCAGGAATCTTAAATTAATGGAGCAGGAAGTAAAAAATCCGAATCAGATCTATCTGGACGGCTTCATATGCAAGAGGCCCATATACAGGACGACGCCCTTCGGCAGGGAGATAACCGACATGCTGCTTGCAGTAAACAGGCCATACAACAAATCCGATTACATTCCGTGCATAGCATGGGGGAGAAATGCAAGGTATTCCGAAAATCTCAAGGTAGGAGACAGGATAAGGATATGGGGCAGGATACAGAGCAGGAATTACCAGAAGAAGGTATCAGAGGATGAGGTGATCACCAGGACCGCATACGAGGTATCCATATCAAAAATGGAGGTATGCAATGCCGAGACAGGTGAGAGCCTGGAGTTTGAAGGGGAGGAAGAGCAGGAATAGGCTCAAAAGCGCAGGTGCTGAGGCATTGCGCTTTTTATACATTTATGATTAAATTATCATGAGAGAAAAGTTATCAAACAGCACAGCAGTTAGTTATATAAGTAGAGGGGATGATAAATATGAAGCTTGAAAAAGGGCTCATACAGGTATATACAGGAGACGGAAAGGGCAAAACCACGGCGGCCCTGGGTCAGGGACTGAGAGCATGTGGCAGGGGACTCAAGGTATGCATGGTTCAATTTCTTAAGAGCGGAGATACGGGGGAGCTGCACAGCGTGGAAAAGCTCCATCCTTTATTTGAAATATTCAGGTTTGAAAGAGAAAGAGGCTTCTTCTGGACACTGTCTGCAGAAGAAAAACAGGAGCTTAAGGAGGATATTGACAAGGGCTTCAGCTTTATAAAAGGTGTGATTGCTGAGGATCGATGTGATATCCTGATAATCGATGAGCTTTTGGGAGTCCTGGGCAACAGGCTGCTTGAGGTTGATCAGGTGGTGGAGCTTTTTAAAGCAAAGCCTGATACAATGGAGATCATTGTTACCGGAAGAAATGTGCCGGATAAGCTTCTGGAGCTTGCAGACCTTGTAACTGAGATGAAGGAGATAAAGCATTATTATAAAAAAGGAATAGCAGCAAGAGAAGGTATTGAAGCTTAGCTAATGCTTATTAACACAACAAATTTCTTGTCTTTAAAAGTGTTAATAAGAAATACATTGATTCAGTGCCTCGCATGCGCAAGAAGGGATATACGTTACGAGGCACTATCGGTAAACGGGGGTATAATATGAAATTTTTGGATAGGGTTTATGACGGCAGGTACAGGTATATACCTATGGTTTTAATGATAATATTGGGAGCGGCCATGGGAGGGATATCCTTCAATATTTTTCTCATGCCGCATAAGCTGCTGAGCGGAGGCGTAAGCGGTATTGCGTTGATTATGAACTACATTTTCGGCTTCAATCCCGGTGTGCTTGTATTTGTATTTAATATACCGATATTTCTGGCAGGCTATAAATATGTGGACAAGGAATTTATTGCCTTGAGTCTTGTGGGAATGACGGCATTTTCTGTTTTTATTGATATTTTCGCGTTTTTGAGGGATATAATTTATATCGACGACGTTCTTTTATCCTGTATATACGGCGGAGTTTTAAACGGCATAGGTATGGGGATAGTATTCCGTAACAGGGCTTCTCAGGGCGGAGTCGATATCGTGGCGGTAATACTTAAGAAGTATTTTTCGGTAAACCTGGGAACAACCTCACTATTGATCAATATTGCAGTAGTTACATTAGGTTCCTATTTTTACGGAATAAAGCTTGCAATGTACACGCTGGTATCGATGTATGTATCATCCTCCATACTGGATAAGGTCATGAAGGGCTTCGGAAGCAGCAAATCCGTAATGATAATAACCGATAAGGAGCAGCAGGTTGCAGATACGATACTGAAAACCCTGGACAGGGGAGTGACCTACCTGGAAGGTGAGGGCGCATACACACAGCACAAGAAGAGGGTGATATACTGTATTGTAACGCTGAACCAGCTGGCCAAGCTCAAGCAGATAGTGCGCGAGGTTGACAACGATGCCTTCATGGCGGTCAGCGATACCTCCGAGGTGCTGGGCCACGGCTTTGCAAACAGGGGGATATAGGCTCGGGCAATGTAGTAAAAAAAACTAAAGCATGTATTGCGGTAAACTGCAAATACATGCTTTTTATAATGCTATCATGACCCGTGTTCCCTGGGGAGCCCGGTCTTAACCTGTTGCCTGTTGACTGAATTACAGATCAAATTCCCTTGCGATGGCTTCTATTGCCTTTTGCTGGTCCTCAGGGCTGATCACATAGGATATTTTGATTTCTGAGGTTGTAACTATGCTTACCGGTATGTCGTTTTCTGCAAGAAGGTTGAATACCTTTGCTGCAACACCGGATTGGCTGTTCATTCCAAGGCCGACCACCGACAGCTTTGAGATGTTCTCAAAGGCCTCGTAGCTGAAGGTGAATATTTTTTCCTTGAAGCTGTCCAATACCTTTGAAGCCTGGACAAGGTCGTTCTTGGGCAATGTGAAGGATATGCTTACAAGCCTGTTTACAGGAAAGGTCTGACTTATCATATCTATATTTATCTCCGCATTGGCGATGCTTTGAAATATTTCTGCAACTACCTTGATATCGTGGGGAACACCGTTCAGGGTGATTATAGCCTCGTCATTATCTACCGCCAAGCCGGTTATGGCTGTATTCTCCATTGTATTATCCATCTCCTTTATGAGGGTACCTGGTATATCACCCGTGTTAAGGGCTACAAGTACAGGGACCTTGTATTTTTCAGCCAGCTCAATTGAGCGGGAATGCATGACTCCTGCCCCTGAGCTTGCCATTTCAAGCATTTCTTCATAGCTTATATACTCAAGCTTTCTGGCTCCCGGATATAGTCTGGGGTCGATTGTGTAAATACCGTCAACATCGGTATAAATCTCACATTGTGCCTTCAGCTTGGCAGCAAGTGCTACTGCCGTAGTATCAGAGCCGCCTCTGCCCAGGGTCGTGATCTCATTGTCTTCATTTACTCCCTGAAAGC
>JAEXXN010000518.1 GCA_023405875.1 Bacillota bacterium
CCCTTACCTTGTCCTCCGACATTCCCATCTCAGCAGCTATTTCCTCCGGTACAGGATCTCTGCCAAGCTCCTGCAGGAGCTGTCTTGAAACCCTTATAAGCTTGTTTATCGTTTCAACCATATGCACAGGAATCCTTATTGTTCTGGCCTGGTCGGCAATAGCTCTTGTTATGGCCTGCCTTATCCACCAGGTAGCATATGTGCTGAATTTAAAGCCTTTGGTATAATCAAACTTCTCTACTGCCTTGATAAGCCCGAGATTCCCTTCCTGTATAAGATCCAGGAAAAGCATGCCTCTGCCAACATACCTTTTTGCAATGCTTACTACCAGCCTGAGATTGGCTTCTGTAAGCTTCTTTTTGGCATCCTGATCATTTCTCTTTATCCTGTCTGCAAGGTCGATTTCCTCTTCGGGGCTTAGCAGGGGAACCTTCCCTATTTCTTTAAGGTACATCCTGACAGGATCATCTATACTTATACCCTCGGGAATGCTTATATCAAGATCCACTTCTTCTGATTCTTCATCCAGAGGCGGCATATCTATATCGGTTTCTATTGCGCCAACTACATCTATACCTTTGGTCTCCAGATATTCATACAGTTTATCTATTTGCTCCGGATCCATCTCTACTTCTTCAAAGGTATCCATTATCTCCTTATATGTCAGAGATCCGTTTTTCTTGCCCTTATCAACCAGCTCTTTCACGTATGTCATTTTTAATTCTTCTGTTTTCATCGTTATCCCCTCCCTTCCGGATATTACCTTTTCTTCTTCTGCATCTCTTTAATCTCAACAAATATTTTATTGGCTTCTTCCGTTTTTCCCGCCTGGTACGCTTCATTCATTTTTTCTATCATTCCCTGAATCTTTCTGCTTGATCTTGATTTCGTTACTTTTTCCAAGCTGGATTCCACCAAGCTATCTACATCTATCTCCGGAAGCTTCTGGCTGAAAATTTGCGCTACCTTCGATTTTTCATCATCCTTATCAAAGAACCCAATAATTTCACCTGCTGTTATAGATTTTTTCTCTTTGACCGACCTCTTGATTATTTCTGCAATCCTTATATGAAGCTCTTCAGAAAAATCAGCCGGTTCCACAAATTCAAAAATATTTTCTGCTTTCTTGAAATAATAAATACATATATTAAGAAGATAAATCTCTGCTGTAATCTCGCCTTTTTTAAATTCATGGTTATTTTTACTATTATTTAATATATTATGTTTATTATTTCCATTTTTATTCTCATTTCTAAGCCTGTTAAGCTCTGCATACAGCGCTGCTTCATTTACCTGCATAATACCGGAATATTTTTTGATATAAGCATCGACCTCAACATTGCTTTCAATATCCTTCATGATCTCGGAAAAGCCCTTTGTAAATTTTATTCGGTCCTGTATGTTATTTATGTCCAAACCTTTTTTTATATTTTCTATCTTATACTCAATAAGAGAAACGCTTTTCCTGATCCTGTCCCTGAAGGCATCCATGCCTTCCTTCCTTATATATTCATCCGGATCCTTTCCGGAGGGCAGGCTTAGTACCTTTACCACGCAGCCTGCTTTTTCAAGTACCGACAAGCCCTTCATAGTAGCAGTCTGTCCAGCCAGATCAGAGTCATAGGAAATAATTATCTCATTGGAAAACCTCTTCAACAGCTTGGCCTGATTATCGGTAAAAGCCGTTCCAAGAGAAGCTACCGCATTATCGACGCCGAACTGGTGCAAAGCAATAGCATCCATATAGCCTTCAACTACTATTATGTTTTCAAGGTTTTGTACCTTCTTGACAAAATTCAGTCCGTAAATATTGTAACCCTTGTTAAATACAGGGGTATCCGGGGAATTCAGGTATTTGGGCTTTGAATCGTCAGTAACCCTGCCGCCAAAGGCAATTACATTTCCCTTGAGATCTATTATGGGAAACATGATCCTGTTCCTGAATTTATCGTAGTATCTTTCACCCTCCTTGTTCCTGACTATAAGCCCTGCTTTATACAGCAATTCCCTGCTGAAGCCCTTCCTGTTCAGAAAGTCCAACAGCTCATGCCATTTATCCGGGGCATATCCCAGTCCGAATCTTTTGATTACTGACTCGCTCAGGCCTCTTCGGGTCAGATACTCCTTAGCTTTTTTGTCTGTATTGAGATTACCATAGAAAAACCTTGCTGCCTCGGTATTTACCTTATACAATGCTTTATGAAGCCTTGCCTTCTCACGCTGCTTGGGGTCCTTTTCCTCTTCCAGCTGCACTCCTGCTCTTTCTGCAAGAAGCTTGACCGCTTCAACAAAGTCTATCCTTTCTATTCTTTGTATAAAGGTAATTACATTTCCTCCGACACCGCATCCGAAGCAATTGAATATCTGCTTCGAGGACGACACGCTGAAGGACGGTGTTTTTTCGGAATGAAAAGGACATAAGGCCGAATAGTTGCTCCCACTCCTTTTTAAGGTCATGTATTCCGAAATCACATCCACAATATCATTCTTTTCTATTATCTCAGAAATCTTATGTTCTGAGAAAAGCATCACTTTATCCACCTTTTTATAACTAGATTTTAATGGGAGTTTTTGCACACCTGCAAAAACCTGCCCGCTTTTCTTCTGATGCCGTACCGAACCATTCCGGCTATTATTATATATGGCCTGCTGCCGATTCGATAGCCATCAAGGAAGCATTACCGCGCAGCTTGCTTGCTGTTGCAAGCGCATTTCGCGAAATGCCGGAATAATATATTTATTCTCCATATTTTCTAAATATCCTTCATATTTTGCGAAATTAGAAAACAGAGAGCTTTTTCAAAGTTTTTATCGTCACCGGCGCTGCGTTTTGCAGGCCCTTTGGTCCTTCCGCCGCTTCTTCTCACAACCCCTGACACATGTCTTTCAAAAAGCAGCCGGTCAATGTTACTTTCATCAAATATCATTCCATTGAAAGAAATCGCATGGACTCCCTTGCCAAGAACAAGTGATGCAAGTCCAAAGTCTCCTGTTACAACGATATCTCCCTTGGATGCCTTATTAATTATTGCCATATCCACTGCCTGTGATACATTGTCAACCATTATTTTTTCCATGACTGAGTCGTTGGAATTACTGCTGTAATGGCATGTGCTGTGAAAAAAAACAACAC
>JAEXXN010000060.1 GCA_023405875.1 Bacillota bacterium
CCTGCATGATAGGAGGCTGCGGAGATACCCTTCCGGATCAGCTTTTCGCATACACTGTCCACAGTCTTTCTGGTTGAACAATATACAATACCCGGGCTGTCCTTGTGTTTCTTCAGATAATCCATCAGAAAGGCAAATTTATCTGTCGGCTTGTCCACCTGAAAATACAGGTTTTCCCGGTCAAAGCCCGTTACCAGTACATAGGGCTTTTTCAGTCCCAACAGCTTTTCAATGTCTTCCTTGACCTGGGGAGTCGCTGTGGCTGTAAAGGCGGCAACCACCGGACGGTTGGAAAGCCTTTCAAGCATTTGCTTTATCCTTATATAGCTGGGCCTGAAATCGTGCCCCCACTGTGAAACACAGTGGGCTTCATCCACGGCAACTATAGATATGTCCAGCCCGGAGACAAGGCCCCAGAAGCTATCGGTATCCAGCCTTTCAGGAGCGATATACAATAGTTTGTAATCTCCCTTATGCGCCTTCGACATAACGCTCCTATACTCCTGCGCTCCCAGGGAGCTGTTGATGAAAGCCGCTTTGATACCCATTTCATTTAATGTATCCACCTGGTCCTTCATAAGGGAAATAAGCGGCGATATGACCAACGCCGTCCCGGGAAGGGCAAGGGCAGGGACCTGATAGCATATGGACTTGCCCGCGCCTGTAGGCATTATGCCAAGAACGTCCTGCCCCTCCAGGATCCTGTCGATTATCGCCTTTTGCCCGGTCTTGAAGGTGGAGTATCCAAAGTATTCCTGCAATATCTGAATTGTTTTATCCTGCATATTATTCTCCTCTTAATGATTATTTACAAACACACGTTCCTATTCATTTTACTACATTTACCTATATTTGTAAACAAATGAACCCGCCTGGAATAAATGTAATTTTTTCATATTCTCTCTGTATTTATGATAAACTATAGAATAGTAATAATAGATGGATGGTGATGGTATTGAGAGAAAATCTGAATGTCAAGGAAACAATGCTGGGGAAAAGGGTCTGGGCTGTCATAGGGGCAAATAACGATCCCAACAAATTCGGAAATATAATTTATAAAAGGCTGAAGTGCGAGGACTACAGGGTATATCCGGTAAACCCGATGTACACTGAGGTTGAAGGTGACAAGTGCTATCCCGATCTGTCCTCTCTGCCGGAAAAGCCCGAGGTCCTGGACATGGTGGTATCTCCCAAAAGGGGCAAGGTCTTTATTGAAGAAGCAGCCCGGCTTGGAATAGAAAACATATGGCTTCAGCCGGGGACCTGTGACCAGGAGCTGCTGGCACTGATAAGGGAAAAAGGATTGACACCCCTACAGGCCTGCGTACTGGTTGAGCTGGGATAATCAAAAATACATCTCCCCTGGAGTTGAGGAGCTACAGGGATAAATTGTGGACCGAACCCAAGCCAAATGCTTGAAATATGATGAGCATGGCTGCATCCGGGGTTGTTCGAATAAAATCTCTCCCTTGACAAGATTAGGTCGAATGCGTTAGACTGATGGTGAGGTCTAACGCATTCGACTTATCAGGAGGTATCAAAATGGAGAATTTAAAACTATTTGACGCCGAATACCGCTTCATGTGCATTGTCTGGGAGAAAGAACCCATCAATTCAACAGAGCTTGTTAAGCTGTGTCAAAATGAATTTGGGTGGAAGAAATCCACTACATATTCTGTTGTCAAGCGGCTGTCCCAGAGGGGCGTGTTAAAAAATGAAAACGCTGTTGTAACGGCTCTCGTTAAACGTATACAGGTACAAAAATATGAAAGCGAGCAGATACTTGAAAAGACCTTCGATAATTCTTTACCCTGCTTCCTGACCGCATTTTTACAGAACAAAAAGCTCACCCAGGACGAGGCTGTGCAAATCAAGAAAATGATTGAGGAGGCGGCGAAATGAGCGGATTGTTTATTGAAATTTTGAACATGAGCTTCAGCGCCGGTTGCGTCGCGCTGATCGTCATGCTGATCCGGCTGCCTCTGAAAAAAGCGCCGAAAATATATTCATATGCCCTTTGGGCCGTGGTATTCTTCCGGCTTGCTTGCCCCTTTACCATTCAATTGCCGGTAAGCGCTGTTCCCGTGCTCCCCCGGAGCATACCCCAGGACATCGTTTATTCTCAGAGTCCGTCCATACAAAGCGGAGTGTCAGCCGTTGATAAGGCTGTAAATACCGTTATCGAAAGCTCGATGGCTCCCGCCAACATTGCAAACAGCGTCAATCCGGTTCAAACTGCACTGGAGCTGGGGGCTTATCTTTGGCTTGCAGGTGTTCTTGTGCTTATGTCATATGGAATCATCAGCTACCTGCGTTTGAAAAAGCGGATCATGACAGCGATCCGTGTCCATGACAACATTTATGAAACCGATCTGATCAAAACGCCCTTCGTGCTGGGATTCCCCCATGCCAGGATATATATCCCCACAGGACTTGGCGAAAAAGACCTGGAATACGTGATAGCCCATGAGCAGACGCATATCAGGCGCCATGACCATCTCATCAAGCTGTTTGCTTTTTTGGTTACAGCCGTACATTGGTTTAATCCCATCGTTTGGATTTCCTACGGGCTTATGGCGAAGGATATGGAGCTGTCGGCAGACGAAAGCGTAATGAAGCGTTATGCCTCCGATATCCGGGGCAGCTATTCAAACGCTCTTCTTGCGCTGTCGGTGAAAGGGAGCGGTCTTCTCAGCCCCCTTGCATTTGGTGAAACAGGAGTAAAGGAAAGGGTGAAGAATGTACTGCGTTATAAAAAGCCTGCCTTTTGGGTAAGCGTTGTGGCGGTTGTAGTTGTTGCTGCGGTAAGTCTTTCTCTTGCAGGAGGCAGGCAAACGGCATCGGCACCTGAAAGCCTGCCAGCTCAAAGCTCCGACCTGAACTCAATATCCGGAAGCCTTTCAGGTACGCCGGAAGCGGCATATTCTACAGAGTATAGCAAGGTGAAGATTACGTTCCTCTCGGATAACAAGGGCTTTAAGCCGGCAAACGAGTTTGAAACAAAGGATTCCGGAATAGTGGCATACATCGATTCAGCGGTAAAAACAAGCTTGACGCCTGCGCAACAAGATGATCTGGATAACAATCATACAAATCAGTATACGATAGAATTGTCAAATGAGATTGGCGGATATAGCTGCGGACTTTACTACGATACGCTGTATGAAAAAGCATATATCGTAAAAGACGGCGGCCTATATGAAGCAAATACAGATTTTGCGCGTTATATCGATTCATTCCTGGAAAACACAGACATCAACGCCCAAATAGGCGTCACCGATGCGGTAACGCTGTTTAAGGAATATGGATGGACCCTGGATTATCAGATTAACAGGATAAGATACGGGTTAAACAAGATCAAAAGCTTGTCTGCATTTGATCCAGGCACATATTATTTTGCATATAATAACGAGCTTTCAAAGGATATCGGTCTGGACATGAGCGGGTACGCCACTGCCGACATCGATGTAGAAATCTACAGAATCCATGAACCTATGCCGCAGGAATTTTATCCGATACAGGATTCCAGGGGCATTGTTGTAAAAAAGGGCGGCGAAATAATCGGTGCGTTCATCAGCGCCGGGCGTCACAGTGCCTTTAACGCTTGCAGCCTGAAAGGAAACAGCTTTGAAAAAGCTGCAGGTCAAACCCTTGAGGAGTGGCTTGCAGGCATGCTCCAGGCGGACAGCACCGAAAAAAGGCTATCCCAATTAGAGCCGGAGCAAATTATTGAGGAATATTTCACAGCGCTGGATAAAAAAGACGCCAAGGCTGCAGGACACTGTATTTCGAAAAAATCCCTGCTGGGGAAGTTGACAGCAAATATACAGAACGATGAATTATTTAACGAGGGGATCGGATTACCTTTAACCGATGCCAATATTGGGGCTAAATCAAGCTTTGATAACCTGAAATCCGCAAAGCTGTTAAAAGTTGAGCTGCTTGAAGATCCCGATAAAAATAGAAAAATCTTTAGGGTAAATATGAATCTTCAATATAACAAGGGTATGACTATAGGCAGCGGAGAGCAGTTCTGGGATTGCAGCATGGTTTATGAGTCCCCCCAGACGGGATGGAGGATAGAAGGCTTTGGGCATTGATTTATACACAAAGCAAGAAACTCGCCGTTTACGGCGAGTTTCTTGCTTTTAAATCTTAAAAAGCTATCAGCGCTCTTCCCGGAAATAAGGTAGTCCGCATGCTTTTGGACCGGCCTTTTCCTTCGACTTCCTCATGGATACAACTACAAGCACTGTAATTGTTACCAGGTATGGAAGCATATCTATGAAATACTGGGATATATTGATTCCCATGCCTTGTATCCTGAAGCCTATGATATCGAGTCCGCCGAACAGATAAGCTCCAAACAGGGCTTTGTACGGATTCCAGGTGGAAAAGATGACCAATGCAACTGCGATCCAGCCTCTTCCCGCTGTAACCCCTTCCTGCAAGGCCGGGACATATACAAGGGACAGATAAGCTCCGCCCAGACCGCAGAGAGCTCCTCCGAACAAGATATGCAGATACTTGTAGAGGGTAACATTTATTCCTGCCGCATCGGCTGCTCCGGGATTCTCCCCTACAGCCCTCAGGTTCATTCCCCAACTGGTTTTAAACAGGTATACTCCCAGCAATACTGCCGTTATATAGCCCAGATAAACAAAGACATCCTGATTGAATAAGACCGGACCTATGAAGGGAATATCCCCAAGCAAGGGTATCGAGTATGGTCTGAAAAACATTCTAAGGCCTTCAGGTGCAATCTGTCCAACCAGGTCCTTGCCTACAAACTCGGCAAAGCCTGCACCGAATATTGTCAGTGTAAGGCCTGTAACTGTCTGATTTGCTCTCAGTGAAATGGTAAGAAAAGAGTATACCAAAGCTCCGCCTGCACCTGCAAGCATTGCAGCCAATAAGGCAAGCGCGGCGTTTCCGCTCATCATACCGACCATAAAGCCAATGACCGCACCCATAAGCATCATGCCTTCCACTCCAAGGTTCAGATTACCCGAACGCTCTGTTATGATCTCTCCGAGTGTCGCAAATAAAAGTGGCGTACCGGCAACAATTGCTG
>JAEXXN010000078.1 GCA_023405875.1 Bacillota bacterium
GAGAAAGATAAGATCAATGAAGTCTATTATTCTTATAGTATCAGAACTGCAATCGAGACACCAGAATCAATATATGAAATAAAAATCGATATTGATGAAACTGATTATAATTTTAGAATCAAAGAAATCACTGTAGATATGAATGAAAATAAGAAAATTACATTAACCAGATATTTTAAATCAAATGATAGAAGTACTGCATTGTTAAAAGAATTATTTAATGCAGCGTATTAATCCTACCAAATTATTCTTAATTTACTTTAGATGATAAAAGGAAGTACTACCAAGTAGCAGGATGATACTGTGTTCAGTTTCGCCGCCGGGGTTGCCGTATCACTTATCCAATATCACTAGACCTTTGGAGCCGTCCACGGTTACCATCTGCCCGTCCTTCAGGGATGAGGTCGCATTCGTTGTCCCAAGTACCGCGGGAATGCCGTATTCGCGCGCCACAATGGCGGCGTGGGACAGCGGCCCGCCGGTATCGCACACAACGGCGCAGGCCACAGGGAACAGCGGAGTCCACACTGGGTCGGTAAAGCGGCAGACCAGCACCTCGCCTTTATGCAGCCTCCCGAATTCCCCGGGGCTATTGATGATCCTGACCGCGCCCCTGGCCATTCCGGGGCTGCCGGGTAATCCGTGAAGCACATTTCCGTCGGCGGCACGTTCCTCATGGCCATTCCATGCCTGCTCCGCCGTGAAACGATGGGCTTTACGGTCGGAAAGCAAGGCTTTTTGCGCCGGATGGCAGGCGCTATTGGAAAGTGCTTGCTTCAGCTCGCTCAGAGTCAAATATCGGACATCCTCCGGAAGAGAAAGCAATCCTTCCTTGCAGAGACGTTTGGCAGCTTCTGCCGTGCCCCGGCGTGCAAGGACAAAGCATTGCTCCATCCGGTAAATGAGCTTTTCACGCCCCATATGTGCAGATCGAAACTGTTCCAGCAGACCTTCAAAGTGCTTTCTTTTCGCTGGAGTAAGGCGGCATGTCGTCAGGTCCTTAAGGTCGGAATACTTTTTCCCGCCGTTTTTTTGCTTTTCAATCTGTTCATGAATATTACCGGCTTTTAAAATAGCGGCAAGAGTGCCGGCCAAAAGTTCCGGTCGCTCCGACCAGGATTCGGCGGAAAAGGGTATATAGGCCATCGCGGTTCTTGCTCCGTACTTTTCCAGGAAGCCGGTAAACCCGGAATACTGCCCAGGGTGTTGCTCACGGAGGGCAGGTAAAATTTCATTCGGTCCTTTTTCAAGGAAAAGCCCTCTGACAGCAGTGCTTTCATCCAATTTTTCCGCAAGAATATAAAGGGCGTGTTCGATTTCCGCTGTTTTGTAATTAAGTCCGGCAAGAAAATCATACTGATTGACGGTTTTGTCCAGCTTTGCGCTGCGCAAAAGCCGGTTCAGCCGGAAGCCAAGGAACACCATGGGGAAAACATACGCGTGAAAGCGCAGGTAAGTCCATCCCATGGCAGTATCTACCGACTGCCATATGTAATCTGCGAGGGCAGGGTTGTCGAGCCGTGAGATTTCCGTTTGTCCGAGCTTATCCAATTTCTTTTGCAGTTGAGCTTCCGCGTCCCCGGCCGCGCCGGTTTGGCTGAACCGGATCATGCGCCCCAGAGTGAAGGGCATCAGGAATAAGCGCATGTTGGGATGAGGAAGCAGCCTGCCGATGGAGAGAATCCCGTTTTCATTCATGCGGACGATTTTGCTTTCTGCCGGCATGGTGACGCCAAGCTCACCGAACAGGTTATTCTTTTGCCGGTTGAGCAAAAGCAGCGGTTCGTAGTCCAGGGGATAGGGGGCATCGGGAATATGCTCTTTAAAGTTGTCGAGCAGCTTGCGCTGCGTCCAGCCCATTTTCTTTGCTTTCTTGCTTTGAGTTTTTTCTTCCAACGGCACAGGTGCGGCTGTGACCGGCCTTGCCTGCAAAAGGTACAACCTGCCCTCCGCTATGGCCCACTCGATATCCTGCGGTCTGCCGTAATGGTATTCCACCCGGAGCCCAA
The DNA here is from genome assembly GCA_023405875.1 of Bacillota bacterium. Classification (GTDB taxonomy): domain Bacteria; phylum Bacillota; class Clostridia; order Lutisporales; family Lutisporaceae; genus BRH-c25. The sequence continues at coordinate 2,010 of JAEXXN010000078.1, forward strand.
GCTCCCGCAGCTCCCGCAGCTCCGGTTCCTCCAGACAGAATCGGTTCCTCAGAGTATCAGGCACCGAAGTCTCCTCCGTAAGTCCCTCCGGCCCGGTAACGGTCTGCATTTCCTTGGAGCCAAGAGCCTTTTCCAAGATCAACGTCTCCTCACGCTTTGCAATTCTGAAAGTATCCGGTGTGACACGCCCAGAAACGATGCTCTCTCCAAGTCCCCAGGAGGCGTTGATCATCATTTCCTCATTATTCCCGCTAAGCGGATTGAGGGTAAACAGGACACCCGACTTTTCCGACTGTACCATTGTCTGCACCACTACGGAAAGGGCGACCTTCTCATGTAAAAAACCGTTTTTTTGCCGGTAAGCAATGGAACGCTGTCCCCAAAGAGAGGCCCAGCACTTTTTTACATACCAAAGTACTTGTTCTTCGCCGCAGACAGAGAGATAGGTTTCTTGTTGTCCGGCAAAGCTGTAGTCCGGCAGGTCTTCGGCTGTGGCAGAGGAGCGTATTGATACCAGCGGTGCGCCTATACCCGATAATTTTGTGTAAGCGTTCCGGATTGCCTGTTCAGTATGAACGGGCATTTGCGCTTTTTCGATTTTGCTCCTTATCAAGGAGGAAAGCTCCTGGAGCTCCGGCATGTTTTGGCTTTGCATGATTTCATTGATTCTTTCAATTAACGCTTCCAACTCTAAATTGCGGATATGTTCACGATAAGCCCCGGTAAGGATGCAGAACCCGGGAGGTACAGGAAAGCCGGCCTGTGCCATTTCGCCCAGATTAGCTCCTTTGCCGCCAACTGCGGCCAAATCGTTTTTATTTATTTCTTCAAACCATAGAATCATTTTGTAGCCTCCTTAGCAGGTCTGCACGACGCGGCGGAGGAGTCCATGCCGATATTAAAATACCGGTCAGACTCAGAAAGCGGTATTTCATGGGCGTAACCCTCGATATAAAAGGGCCATGCAGCTTATCAGCTTATCCTCCAGGGACCATGCGCAGCCGTCGTTGATCCAATCGTACATAACGGTAAAATATGTGCCGGTCAGCACGGCTGCTGCGTCTTCGACAGATAGAGCACCGTAAAATTCGCCCTGCTCCTGTCCTGCCTGTATAATCCTTTTCAGGAGCCCGACCATAGCCACACGGTTGTTCGTAGAACGGCTGCCCGCAGAAGTTTGGTACATTCCGGAGGTTAAGACCTGCCGGATCATAGGTTTATTTTTGGTGCACCAATCGGCGGTCATATGTATGCTTTCTCTTAAAAGCTGCTGAGCAGAACGGTTTTCCAGCAGTCCGGTTTCCACTATATCCTGCATATATTCCACAAAAATTGCTCCTATAGCAGAAAAAATCGTGTCCTTGGTGGGAAAATGTGTAAAAAAGGTTCCCTTGCTTACCCCGGCCTTTCTTGTGATTTCCTCCACGCTTGTGTTTTCATAGCCCTGTTGTTGGAATAACTCCATGGCCGCCTGGAATATGCGGTCTTTTACAGCCTGCATTTTTTCGGGTGACTTTGGCATAACTTCGCCTCCTCATAATTGACCATGGTTAATTATAACATTAGAATTGACTATGGTCAATTATTGAATAATCAACGTATTTGCAGAAGAGGCCGGAGAAAT